>NZ_QRWO01000028.1:0-39519 GCF_003459655.1 Collinsella sp. AF19-1LB | reverse complement strand
CGCCTCTTACACCACATCTCTGCGCGCTACCCTCAGCGAAAGTTTGGCCCGTTTCGATGCACAAAAATGGGATGAATCTTCCCTGGCAACCGCCCAGAAAGATCCACCCCAAAGCAAGCGCTCACTAGAACGTTCCGCCGCCGCCTCCGCCGGCGCCGCCACCACCGCCGCCAGAGAAGCCGCCGCCGCTGCCGCCGCTCGAGCTGTCGGAGCTCGAAGCCAGCTCGCGGATGGTCTCGTGGTACACATCGTTGAACGAATCGAGTGGGGACTCGTTGCCGTAGTGATGGTAATACCACCAGTAGCAGGGGTAGTTGTCGTAGAAATCGTCGCTGTTGCGCAGGTCCGCAGGCACGGCTTCGGCCAGCTGTCGCAGCACTTCTTTCGAAACGCCCAGGGCAACGCCCATCACCAGCAGCTTGTTCCACAAGATCAGGTCGCTGGGGACGGCCTCCTTCAGACGCGTAAAGTCCTCGAGCCAATGCTTGAGCGCCTTGCAGCGAGCCGCCACCTCGGCGCCCTCCGGCGTGTAACGGCGGAAAGTGCAGCTCAGGGCAAAGCCCACGATCGTGACGGGGATCGAGATCATAGCGGCACCGACATTGGCATCCGCAAAGTCGGTATAGATCAGAGAGCCCAGAATGCCAAAGACGATGATGATACCGAGAACCAGGCCGGCCACCATCGCGATGGTGCCATCCGATGCGATAAGCTCGCGCGCCTCCAGCTTGCCCTTAACCGTGCTCTGATAGTCCTCGAGCTTGTCGCCAACAGATGTGGTGCGCTCGCTAGCGTACTCCTCCAGCTCGCTAAACGTGCGCGAACGGACTCCGTCCTTATCGGGCTTAACGCCGGCGAAGAAGACCTTGAGCACATCGCGATCGATGCCGTCCTTCTTGGCAGCCTTCCAGGCCTCGTCGGTCACTGTGATGCGATACGTCTGCTCCTCTTTTTCGCGACGGAGCAGACCCTTCTTCTTGGTCTCGGTCGCTTCTTCCAGCTTGATCACGCGGTCGTCGGTGAGCTTCATAAGCGTGGCGATATATGCCTGATCGGGCACGTCGTTCCAGCTCATGAGAGCTGCAAGCACCGCGGGATGGTCGGCCGAGGGCACATCGCGGAAGTACTCGTCCTGGAAGAGCGGCTTGGGCTTGGGCCTGCGCAGCTTAAGCATCACGATCACACCGGTATAGGCAACCGCCACGACAACACACACCACGGCAATCGCGCTGGCAACCGCACGCGCGTGCTCACGGCGGGCGTTAGCTTCGTCGGCCCATTCCTTCTCTTCGCTCAGGATCGTTGACATGCGCTCTTCGCCCGAGGCGGCAAGCTGCGGCACCCAGTCGCTGGGGAAGGCGATGCGTGCCTCGGCGAATTCGCCCTGATGCACGCAGGGAATGGTATAGGTGACCATGGGCTCGTCCTCATCGAGCGACACGTCGCCCGTCAGCGGACCGTGGCCCCATGCGCGGAAGTTATCGCCCTTGACGGCAGCCGTCCCGGCAGCGGCATTTGCGAAATACACTTCCATCTCGACGTCATCGGAATCCGCCGACCAGCCGTCACCCACAAATTTCCAGTAAAGCTCGGCGGTATCGGCCCAGTTCATAACCGCACCGGTCATGGAATAACTCACGTAGTAGATTGCGCTGTCGCCGCTCTCGTGGGGGCTGAACACCTTAATCTTTACGCCGTCGTCGGACTGTTCCACCGTGTAAACGCCGTCGTCGCCTTTGTTTGCGCTGTCGACCTTGTTAAACGCAGTGTCGTCTTCCTCGACGCTTAGCACATTGACGACCACCGAGCCGCCTTGCTGGTTAGAGCCTGTATTGATATCCCAATACACGCCGTTGATGTCGTCGTCGAAATCGAACTGGCGTCCCTCGACAACGGTCAGCGAGCCATCGGCCTCAACCGTGGCGCCGATGTAGGTTTGGCTCATGGAGTAGCCGTCGGCGTGCGCGGCGGCAGGCAGCAGCAACAACGCAAGCGCGACGAGTGCGCAGACGGAAGCGAATCGCGCAAACAGGCGGCGCTGCCGACAGGGCTGGGCAACGGGGGCGTTCATAGGCACATCCTTTGTCTGTGGTACCAGTAGCGTCATTGTCCCACGTTTGCGGGCTCATGTGACGAACATCTAGGCCAGCGGAGTATCAAACGGGACGAAAGTCACGTCCACGGCCGGCACTTGGGGACGTTCCTTATCTGCCGGCAGTCTGGGACACTCCTTGCCATGGCCCGCGCCAGCAGCAGACACCACTTCACAGCTCCGTCACAGGTGTAGCGGCTTTGTGTTGCCGCTAAAACGCTGATTGAGCCTGCGGGCGAAGGGCATAAAGCAGTTGAGCGAAAACGGTTTGCCCCTTTCCCGTTCGCTCGAGGATCATGTCCCCCTTTTCCGCGGAAACCCCGGCAGTTGCGAAGAGCTGCCGGGGTTTCTGTCGTCTTAGGTGCCGAGTTGATGGACAGGTATCAAAGCACCGAGTCTGCGACCCGCCATACGCAATGAGGGGCCTCGACAACTTGCGGACCACAGTGACGCCTCCCCATCGCGCCCCGCGCTATACTCGTCCGCATGGATATCAAAGCACGCAACATAGCAACGCCCGCCGTGGCCACGTCGACGGCGACTCCCTCTCCCACCCCCGTCGTGGGCCGCTTTGCCCCGTCGCCCTCGGGCCGCATGCACCTGGGCAACGTGTTCAGCTGCCTGTGCGCGTGGCTTTCGGCCCGCAGCCAGGGCGGCAGTATCGTGTTGCGCACCGAGGACCTGGACGATCGCTGCAAGCGTCCCGAACTTGCGGCCCAGCTGATCGACGACCTGGCCTGGCTGGGTCTCGAGTGGGACGAAGGCCCCTACTACCAGCACGATCGCCTGGATCTGTACGAAGCCGCCTTGCGCCAATTGCAAGACGCCGGCCTCACCTACCCTTGCTTTTGCACGCGCGCCGAGCTCCACGCCGCGAGCGCACCGCACGCCAGCGACGGCACGCCCATCTATCGCGGCGCCTGCCGTGCTCTTTCGGCCGAAGAGGTTGCCCGCCGCAGCACCCTGCGCGCCCCGGCCACGCGCCTGCGCGTACCCACGGTCGATGACCTCGCCGACGATGTGGTCGAGTTCGTAGACCGCACGTACGGCGCCCAATGCGAGGCGCTCGCCACCGAGTGCGGCGACTTTTTGGTGCGCCGCAGCGACGGCGTATTTGCCTATCAGCTGGCCGTAGTGGTCGACGACGCCGCCATGGGCGTCACCGAGGTCGTGCGCGGATGCGACCTGCTGGGCTCCACGCCCCGCCAGATCTACCTGCAGCATCTGCTGGGACTTGCCACGCCGCACTACGCGCACATTCCGCTGCTCATGTCGGCGGACGGCCGCCGCCTTTCCAAGCGCGACCGCGATCTGGACCTGGGCGAGTTGCGCACCCGCTTTGCCACGCCCGAAGCACTGCTGGGCTGGCTCGCCGGGCAAACGGGCATCGCGCCAGACACCACGCCGTGCTCCGCCGAGCAGCTGGTCGAACACTTTAGCTGGAACGTCATTCGCGCACACCGCGAGAACATCACCATCATGGCCGAGTAACCAAACGCCCCGCCCCTACGCAACGTCCCAGGGCTGGAGTTCATCGCCCAGGCGAACGATGCAGTCGTAGAGCACGGTGTGGCGCTCGGCCGGGTTGGCATCCCGATGAAAATGCCCGTAGTACCAGCGCTTGTAATCCAGGCGGCCTTCTAGCTCGTCGAAAAATGCCGTAAGCCGATCGACATCGGGGTAATTCCAGCCAGGTGCCGGATAGAGCGTGGGCGAGAGCATGCGCGTGGAACAGGTGTGGGTGATTACGTAGTCGACCTTCCAGCCCACGCTATCGAGCTTTGTCCGCGCTTCCTCAAAGTTGCGCTCACCCGGCAGCTCCTGCGGCCACCAGCTGGAATACGGCACGCGGTATTCCTTGTCCACGCTCGTGGCGCCGCCCATGGTAAAGATCGTTGAGCCGTCGAGCTCAAAGACCTCGCCGCGCGTCAGGCGCCGTATGGGCGAGGTGTCCGATAGGCGCTGTGTCAGCCCACCGTGCCACAACTCCATGGGACGCTCCGCCCAGTGATCGAAGCGCTCGTGGTTGCCGTCGACGAACAGCACGGTATAGGGACGCGACTCGAGCCACGCGATATCGGCGCATTCCTCGGCAGAGAAATCCCACGGAAAGCCAAAGTCGCCCGCGATGATGAGATAGTCGTCGCTCGAAAGCGAGTCGCCGCGTTCCCAATCGCGCAGCTTTTGCATGTCGATGCCACCGTGGACATCGCCCGTCACATAAACCGTCATCGGATTGCCACTTCCCTCTTATAGGCTTCGAGATCGCGCTCAACCTGCTCATCGCCCGTGGCGTTGACCCACCACGGCCATTTAGCGCAACACACCGGCTCATCGACCTGCGCAAACCAAGACTTGAGCTCCTCCAGGCTCACCGGGGCGTAGCCGTTGGCGTCCACGCCCACGTCATAGCGCCGCAGCCCCTGCCGAAGGTTGAACGTGTTGTACGCGCCGCCGCAGCTGTGGATATGCCCGTGAAGATGCCAGCCGCCGTGCGACATACCCTGCCAGTCGGCCATAGGATAGTGACTCAGTACGATTTTTTGACGGTCGATCTTAAGCACGCAAATGGGCGGCTCGACGATCAAAGCATCCGCCACCGCAGGCTGCGTCCAGTCTTTGTCGTGGTTGCCGGGCAGCAGATGGACGCGCTTGCATGCGATGCTTTTGCGCAGTTCGTAGGTTTCTTGGACCGTCATCTTAAAGCTAAAGTCACCCAAAATGTAAAGCTCGTCGTCCACAGCGACTTTGCCATTAATGCTAGCGACCATGTCGTCGTTCATCTGCGCAACAGTCGACCAAGGCCTATCGGCGAGCCGTAGCACGTTCTCGTGTCCAAAGTGCGTATCGCTGGTAAACCAGATCATGGGGACCTCCTAAGGCTGCGGGGCGTCCATCCCTTAGGGCTTACCCTTCGTTCTTCCATCCAAACGGGTCAAACACCCAAAAAACTAGATCGAGTACGCCACCGGTCATCATGGCACCGGCAAGGGCGATGCAAACGTGCAGAGAGCTGGCACTTCGAAGCACGTCGAACGGCCTCAGAACAGCCAATAGCGCGACCGCTGCGCCGGCAAGGCACAGCGCGAGGCACAGCCCCGCGTCCTTAACACATTTCTTTGCGAGATGCTTGGTGTTGTCACTCATCGATTTCGAGCTCCTTAGAGAATCGTTGCTCAGGTTCATGCCGCCGCGGAGGAGTTGGCAGCAGGTTAAGTGTCACATGTCGTGCGGACACCGCTTGCAAGCCCTCGTATCAAAAGTCGCCCAAAACACGAACGATCGATCTGCTATCCTGGCGCAAACGTAGTCTTTCGAAAGGCCTGGTGAAATGGTTGCTCAGCAGCAGATTGATATTGAATTCGATTCGCTTACACGCGAGAACGATTCACCCAAGCTCATCGCCAACTCGAAGGCGACCGGCGGAACACTACTATCCGTTATCGAAGAGCAGCTCTCGACCTGCAGCTCCTTTGACTTTTGCGTTGCGTTCGTCGCGGACGGCGGTTTGCAGATCCTGGTCGAAGCATTCCAAGAGCTCAAGCAACGCAACATTAAGGGCAGGTTGCTCACATCCACCTATCTCAACTTCAACTCACCCGATGCGTTTCGCAAGCTCTTGGAGTACGACAATATCGAAGTCCGCGTGTTCCAAGGAAATTTGCACGCTAAGGGATACATTTTTGATAAAGGCGAAACCAGCACGGTTATCGTCGGCAGCTCGAACATGACGCAGACCGCCCTCACCTGTAATAAAGAATGGAATGTGCTCTACCAGACCGTTGAAAACAGCCGCCTGCTCGGAGAACTTAGAGGCGAGTTCAATTCGCTGTGGAACGACACCTCAACCGTTGCACTTTCCCAAGACTGGATTGATAACTACGCCACGTATCGAATGACCCATCCGCCAAAAACTAAATCGAAACCGACATTCAAATCTAGTGAGACGCCGACGCAAAATGACCTCGCTGAAATCAAGCCCAATAAAATGCAGCAGCGTGCCCTCGAAGCGCTTGGAGCGATCCACCGCAAGGGCGAAACTCGTGCTTTGCTGGTCTCTGCCACGGGTACAGGTAAAACCTTCCTTTCAGCTTTCGACGTACTCGCAACTAAACCCCGGCGCGTCCTCTTTCTTGCGCACCGCCGGCGCATTATTGACGCCTCCCGCGCAAGCTACGAACGGCTCTTAGGTAGTGCCTATACGTTCGACACCTATCAAACTGGCAAGAATACAAGCAAAGCCACCTGCGTGTTTGCCATGTGTTCTTCGGTCGCCAAACATTTGAGCGATTTCTGTCCCGATGAGTTCGACTACATCGTCATCGACGAGGCCCACCGCACGGGATCCCAGGGCTACCAATCCATCATGTCGCACTTTACGCCTCGGTTTTATCTGGGCATGACCGCTACACCCAATCGCACCGACGGCTATGACGTCTTTGCCCTTTTCAATCACGTCATCGCGTTCCAGATCACGCTGCAGGACGCTTTGGCCGAGGAGATGCTTGCCCCCTTCCATTATTTTGGCATTCACGATCTGGAGATTGACGACGAAACGGTCGAAGATACCGCCTTGTTCGGACGCTTAACATCCGACGAGCGCGTGCGTCACATCGCCGAGAAGATTGAGGAATATAGCGTCACCAAAAGCAACCGCAGGGGCTTAATCTTCTGCAATCGAAACGCCGAGGCCGAAGAACTGTCACGCAAGTTCAACGCTCTCGGATATCGAACAACTGCGATTAGCGGTCAAGATTCCGATGAGGTCCGCGATGTCGCAATCAGCCGACTTGAAGCCGGCGAGCTCGAGTACATTTTCTCGGTTGATATCATGAACGAAGGCGTCGACATCCCCTCGCTCAATCAGATCATCATGCTTCGACGCACCGACTCCGCAATCATCTTTATTCAGCAGCTCGGCCGTGGCCTGCGCTTGGACAGCGGCAAGGAATACGCACTGATACTCGACTTTATTGGCAATTACCAGAGCAACTTCTTGGTACCCATCGCGCTTTCGGGCGACAAGACGTACAACAAAGATCGCCTGCGTCGTCTCGTCCAAGAGGGCGATTCGGTGATACCCGGATGCTCGACCGTGAGCTTCGATCGTATTTCCGAGGCACGCATTTACAAGGCCATCGATGGCGGCAACTTTACCTCCGCCCGCTTTTTGAAGAACGAATATCTCGACTTGCGGCAGAAGCTCGGAAAGATCCCCTCGCTGCTCGAATTTGATCGCAACGGCTCTATCGACCCGCTACTCATCTTCAAAAGCAGCAAGTCCTACCACGATTTTCTTTCCAAATGTGAGCCGGACTACACGGTCCAGTTTTCCTCGGACCAGATCAAAATCCTCAGATTTATTTCTCAAAAACTTGCCGCGGGCAAGCGATTTGAAGATCTCTATTTGCTTCAAACGCTCGTCGAAGCCGGACACGAGGGCTACCGGCATATGCGCGAGGCTGCGCTTAGGAACTACCGCGCACAACTTAAGGACAGCGCCGTTAGGTCGGCAATCGCAGTCCTTAAGGGCGACTTTGCCACTCCTAAGGATTTCGTTTCCCTGCTTATTGACGATGGAACCGGACCTCGTCTGACCGAAGCGTTTGCGACCGCCCTGCGCAACGCAGAGTTCAAGCGTCAGATTCTTGAAGTGCTGGATTTTGGTATTGCGCGCAACCGACTCGACTATGCCGAGACGTACGAAAACACAAATTTCGTTCTCAACGCCAAGTACACATACGAGGAGGTTTGCCGCCTGATGAACTGGGAAAAGAACATCAACGGCCAAAATCTTGGCGGCTATTTCTACGACGAGAAGACCAATACATTCCCCGTGTTTATTAACTATGACAAGGCGCCCGACATTAGTGAGTCAATTCAGTATGAAGACCGCTTTGTTTCGCCGAGTAAGCTAGTTGCAATCTCTAAGAACAACCGTACGCTCAACTCCCCCGAGATTCAGCGCCTGAAGACATGGCCGGAAAACGGCCTGAAGACGTATTTGTTTATGCGAAAGAACAAGGACGATAAGGGTGGCAAGGAGTTCTATTTCTTAGGCGAAATGCATCCGACCGGTGAGTTCGAAGCTATTAAAACTAAGAGCGGCGACAACGCCGTTGAAATCGAATATGAGCTCAACGCACCCGTGAGGCAAGACATTTACGAGTTTATGCTCAGCGATTTGAGCGAGGCAGAGTGACAAAAAGGGGCGAGGCACCATGTGGCGCCCGCCCCTTTCTTACTTAAGCCCGAGTTTCTTCTCGAGCTCCCTAACGACTTTAACGTCCGCTGGAAGCCAATCGACATCCCACAGGTTATTGGTATCGAGCCACTTCATGTCCTCGTGAGCGTGCTCTTTGAACTCCCCCGAAAGGATGTTAGCCAGGTAGCACTGCATCGACAGGTGGAACGTCTCGTAATCGTGCTCGACCGTGCAAAGATAGTCGAGGTTACCGATCGTGACCTCGAGCTCTTCTTGAATCTCGCGCACGATTGCCTGCTCGCCGGTCTCGCCCGGCTCGAGCTTGCCGCCCGGAAATTCCCAGCCGTCTTTAAACTCGCCATAGCCGCGCTGGCAGCTCAGGATTTTTCCGTCCCTCTGAATAATCGCTGCTGCAACATTGATTGATTTCATAACTATTTATCACCTCTCCAGTTGAGCTCAACCAGTATAGGTGATCAACAAAGATCCGCGTGACGGAACGCTGTTAGAGACTGCATGTTTATTCGCATTACCCGTTCAGTACCATCAGCAAAGGCCTCATTAGTTCGCGTCGTTTGGCGGTTTTAGAGTTCTCTTCTACAAGATCTTTCAGCCGCTGCATATCGAGCCCTCGCCCAAGCGCGTCGTTATAGGCATCGATAATTAATGAGGGGTCCTCGCAATCGAGGCAAAGATCGACAAGCGTGCGCTCGGGTTTAGTTACCGGCAGGCCGTCGAGCCAAACGATGTCCCGCTCAGCAATCTCGCGCTTTACAAAAGAAAGGGATTCGTTTCTTGTATTGATACGCATGGGCGCGGTCATCCTGTAGGGGGACAGATAGAAATCGCCCATTTGCTGTAGGTTCGCCGCTGTCGTACCGCTCACGGCGATGCCATCCCACTGACGTTTTCTCTCCCACGCGCAAAGGGAGGGATTGGTGAGCTTCCAAAAGGCGTTGAGTTCGTCGGTGTCTCGGCGCTGCGTTCCAGACATCCGGTAGGCGCCGTGGCATATCCGTTCAAGACGCCCTGCGCGGCATGAGTGCGCCAGCGCATCTCGAGAGATGTCCATGCGAGCCGCCTGGGCTGTGGTGAACACGCCCTCGCTCTCGGAAAGCTCGCTTATCGCCGCTATGTTGCTAAAGTACTTCATGCTGCAATTGTAGGATATTTTCATACTTTTGCAACGTAGTTTTGATCCATGCGATCCATACACCTTTCTTATCCCATTTCTGCCGCCGGCTTGATACCGGCTCACCATCCCCCGCTATCGAGGTCTAATACTTTTCCCACCGCCACCCAAAAACTCATCCAACATTAATCTTGGCTCAAGAATCGCTTAATCTATAACCTGCACTATAGAGTTCGACCAAGGGCGGGGCGGCACCGCGCAACGCAGACCGCCGAACGCAACGCTCGCGCCCGGGCAGATCGCCCGGCGTCGCGCCCATCGAACGAAAGGACAGGTCATGGACGACCTCGAAAAAGTTGAAACCATCCGCACCAAGTGCAACGTGAGCTACACCGACGCCAAGGCCGCGCTCGACGCCGCCGACGGCAACGTCCTGGACGCCATCATTTGGCTCGAGTCGCAGGGCAAGACGCAGACCACGTCGGCGCACGCCGCCACCGAGTCCGCACCAGCCGACGAGCCCTCGGCTGAGATGGTCGCCGCGCAGGTCGCCTACGAAAAGTCGAGCGAAAAGACCGACTTCTCCAAGAAGATGGACAGCGTGTGGGAGTACCTCAAAAAGCTCTTCCGTCTGAGCCTGGACACCAAGTTTATCGCCACGCGCCGCGACGCGATCATCCTCAACATTCCCATCCTGATTCCCATCGTCGCCCTGTTTGCCTGGGGCGCCACGATATGGCTGATGCTGCTTGGCTTGTTCTTTGGCATGCGCTACCGCATCGATAGCGACGGCGACGTGCCCGGCAGCATCAACAACCTGATGGACAGCGCTGCCAATGCCGCGGACGACATCAAGCAAAATCTGAACGACGACAAGTAATCGCAGACGGGGGCACGTATGGCACGGATCCTGATTGTAGAGGACGAGGAGAAAATCGCCCGCTTTGTGACGCTCGAGCTGGAGCACGAGGGCTACCAGGTGGAGCACGCCGCCGATGGCCGCACCGCCGTTGACCTAGCGCTGGAGCGCGACTACGATCTGATTCTGCTCGATGTACTGCTGCCGCAGCTCAACGGCTTGGAGGTGCTGCGGCGTGTCCGCAAGCACAAGGATGTGCCGGTGATCATGGTCACCGCGCGCGATGCCGTGATGGACAAGGTGGCCGGGCTCGACGCCGGTGCTGACGATTACCTGACCAAGCCGTTTGCCATTGAGGAGCTGTTCGCACGGATCCGCGTGGCGCTAAAGCGCTCGGAGGCTGTGCGGACGGCTTCGGGCGTTGGCGGCGTTGGGGCGGGCGGTGCGGGCGGGTGCGCCGTTGCGATACCCCCAGCTGGCGACTCGGCCAAGACCTCTGCCTCGCCCTCCCCCACCGCGCTCACCGTGGGCTCGGTTGCGCTCGATCCCGACCGCCGCGAAGTCACGGTCGGCGGCTCGCCCATCGTGCTGACCGCCCGCGAGTTCGATGTCCTCGCCCTGCTTATGACGCATGCCGGCACCGTGCTCACGCGCGAGCGCATTGCGCACGAGGCGCTAGGCTACGACTATGTGGGCGACACCAACAACGTCGACGTGCACATCGCGCACCTGCGTGCCAAGATCGAAGACGCCGGCGGTGCCCGCATCATCCAGACCGTGCGCGGGGTGGGCTATGTCTGCCGCGCGTAACGACGAGGCTAAGCGCGTCACCTCCATCGCCCGCGCCATCAACTGGAGCTATATGTGGCGCCGCTTGGTGAGCTACGTCTGGCTGGATCTGTTACTGCTGCTTGTTGCGGCGGCGATCCTCGTCTATGGCTACAACCAGACGCTGCCCGATGGCGCGTTTACCGCGGGATGGATCCCCAGCGCCAGCGTTCACGGCATGTCACTGACGCCCGCGCGCGGCTGGGACCTGACAACGCTCACCTATACCGTCGAGTTTGCGCGCACCACCAAGACCTTCCCCCTCGCGCAGGACCTCGTCGCGCTATGGCCTCTCTACCTTGTCGTTGTGGGTTGGCAGGTCATCAGCGTGCTCAACATGCTCGGCGGCGCCCGCCGCGTGCGCCGCACTATGGCGCCGCTCAACGACCTGGCCTTGCGTGTGGACGAGCTCGGCCGCATGCAGCTCGCCGGCGGCAAGATGGAAACGCTGGAGCAGGCCATCGAGCGCGCAAGCGTCGACTCGCCGAGCGTCACCACCGGCGACGCCGACCTGGCGAGCATCGAGGTCGCACTCAACCGCCTGCTGCGCCAGATGCAAGAGGCAAAGCTGCAGCAGATGCGCTTTGTCAACGATGCGAGTCACGAGCTGCGCACGCCCATCGCGGTGATTCAGGGTTACGTGAACATGCTCGACCGCTGGGGCAAAGACGACCCGGACGTGCTGGCAGAATCCATCACCTCGCTCAAAGCCGAAAGCGAGCATATGCAGGAGCTCGTGGAGCAGTTGCTGTTTTTAGCGCGCGGCGATGCCGGTCGCACCGTGCTGCGGCGCGCGAATACCAACCTGGCTGCACTGGTCGGCGAGGTTTGCGAAGAATCACAGATGATCGATGCCGGGCACACATATCGGCTGGCGTATGATGCCGCACTTACCGGCGACCCGCGCTGCAACGCATCGGTTGACGTGGCACTCGTGAAGCAGGCGCTGCGCGTGATCGTGCAAAACGCCGCCAAGTATTCGGACGCAGGCACGACCGTCACGTTTGCCATAACACCCGATGCGGGCGCGGGCACGATCGACATAAGTGTTGAGGACGAGGGTATCGGCATGAACCAGGAATCCGCAGCTCACGCGTTTGAACGGTTCTATCGCGCCGACAACGCACGCGATGCCGGCGCGCAGGGCTCGGGTCTGGGGCTCGCCATTGCCAAGTGGATCGTCGACAGCCATGGCGGTGTCATCGGCGTGACCTCAGTCGAGGGCGTCGGCAGCCGCTTTACGATTCGCCTGCCGCGGTAGGGGCGTCTCTCACGAATCGAAGGTGAATGCTTTTCCGCGAAGTGAACGACCTATTTTGGACCCCCGAAGCATCCACACTTTTTGACGCCAAAACCGCAGGAAAAACCTTACGAAACCGCAGGAAACGGTGCCTCCAAAGTGTCGATGCTCCAGGGGTCCGATTTCACTCGTTCACTTCGCGGAAAAGCATTCACCTTCGTTTTACGGCAGCCCGTCAGTCACCCTCTCGGCATTAAAAATGGGGTAAGGCCACGTGGCCTTACCCCATTTTTCGTTAGCTATAGCAGCCTGTGCGCTACTCGCGGCACAGGTGCACGGCAAAGCCAGCGAACTCGCGCTTAAAGTACACGAGCTTGGTGCCGCCGTCGGGCAGCAGCACGCGCGACTCCTCGTTGACCTCGAGCCCGCGCTCGGCAAACCACTTCTCGGCCGCATCGATGTCGTTGACGGCAAAGCCAATGTGACCCTTGGCGCCACGACCGTTCTGCTTCATGACCTCGATCAGCGAATCGTTAAAGTACGAAACCGGGGTCTCGATAACGGGCAGGCCCATCATCGTCGAGAACAGCTCCGCGATCTCCAGGGCATCTGCCGGGTCGGTGGCGTTAATGCCCACATGGGCAACGCGCATGCCAAAGAGCTCGACCGGATTGGCGTTCTGCTCACTCATACAGTCAGCGCCTACTGAGCCATGACGTCGAGGACGGCCTTCTCGGCAGCGACGCGGTTCATGCCGGTCATGAAGGGCACGCCGCTCACGTACGGGCAGGTGAGGCCCTCGGGGGCAACGGTGGTGGCGATCAGCAGGTCGGCGCCCTCGTCGCAGTAATCCTTGGCCTCGGAGATGGCGCACTGCACGATCTCATACTTGCCGGCATAACCGTTGGCGTCGAGCATGGTAGCGACCTTCTGGGCAACGAGCGTGGAAGTAGCAGCGCCAGCACCGCAAGCCAAAACGATCTTCTTCATGGGTAATGTCTCCCTTCATGGTTTACTTTAGGTAAGTGTACCGCAGCGAGCGATGGCACTCAGCCTCGATGAGCTTTTATGCCAGTTTGCTTGTGCGCTGCGTATAATACATCTAGTACGTGTTGTCATACCGCTCGCTTTATGAGCGACTAAGGATCCTAACATGCCCGATTCCCGCACACTCTGGACCGCCGTCGTTATCATCTGTATCGCCGTGTCGGTGTTCTTTAGCGTCAAAAAACGCACTACGTTTAAACGCCTGCAACAGTTGATGGCCGCCAAACAGTGGGCCGAGTTCGATCGTTTGCTCGACGGCAAACTCACCAGCATGCTGTACCCGCGCTACAACCGCGACTACCTGCGTCTGAACTCCTATCTGCTGCGCGAGGACCACGAGCGCGCCGGCGAGATGTTCGACCTGCTGCTGGGACTCAACCTGCCCAAGATGCAGCGCGTCGACCTGGTGATCAAGGCCTTTAACTACTACGTTGGCCAGGAGGACCGCAAAAAGTCCAAGGAGCTGCTGCACGAAATCAAGGGCTTTGAGGGCGGTCAGGCCGAGGCGGTCGCGCACGAGTGCCAGCTGATGTACGACACGATGATCCTCAAGCGTCACAACGACATTCCCGAGCTGGAGCGCATGCTCGAGGATGTGGGCGACGACCCGGTCAAGCGCTGCCGCTTGGAGTACCTGCTGGCCCTGCAGTACCAGAACAAGGGCGACGAAGCCAAGTTTGCCGAGTACTTGGAAAAGTCAGGCCAGCACTCGATGGCCGTCAACGCGTAACGGACGGCTTGTGCTAGACTTCTAGTCTCACGGGGGCGTGGCGGAATTGGCATACGCAGGAGACTTAAAATCTCTCGCCGCAAGGATTGTGGGTTCGAGTCCCACCGCCCCTACCATATGGCTTTTACGGGCCCGTGTCCCTTTGAGATGCGGGCTCGTTTCTTTTGGATGCCGGTGGGACTCGAACCCGCGAGGGGGCGAGCGTTAAGCGGACGCGCAGCGTCCGTAGTGAGCCGGCGAGGGCGCCGACAGGCGGCCGAAGCCGGTGCGTATTTGCGCAGCAAATGCGCGGACGTCCCACCGCCCCTACCATGTATTGTTTACGAGCCCGTGTCCCCTGGGGATGCGGGCTCGTTTCTTTTGGATGCCGATACAGATGGTGAGTTGCGGTGGAATAGTTCTTGTTTATGCTGTTTACCAGCCTATTTAAGAACTATTTCACCGCAGCTTAGGTTGATACTCCCACATTTTTCGATGGAAGAACGTGGTTGTCTCGCACATTTTTCGATGGAAAAACGTGGTTGTCTCGCACATTTTCCAAGGGAAACGCGCATATGGCCTTATACTAGCCGAGAGGGTTGGGAGGCAATATGCAACGACAGCTTATGAGTGAACTTATCGCTTGGAAATCAAGGGCGAATCGCAAACCTCTCTTGCTTAAGGGAGCCCGCCAGACAGGAAAGACGTGGCTTCTTAACAAATTCGCAAGCCAGCAGTATCGAAACGTCATTCGTTTTGACTTTATGCTCGAGCCGAGCGCACGTTCGCTGTTCGATGGGGACCTCGACCCCAAGCGCATCATCTCCCAGATAGAGCTCCTACGTGGCCAAACCGTAACGCCGACAGACACGCTCATCATCTTCGACGAGATCCAAGAGGCGCCACGCGGGATCACCTCGCTCAAGTACTTCAACGAGCTTGCACCCGAATACCACATCGTAGCAGCCGGTTCCTATATGGGCCTCGCGCTCCGACGCGAAAACGAGTCATTTCCCGTCGGCAAAATCGACCAGCTCACCATGCGTCCCATGGGGTTTGCCGAGTTCGTTCGCGCCGTCGACGGCAACCCGCTCGCCGACGCCATCCTTGCCGCAGACATGAACCTTCTAGCAAACGTCACCGAAAAGCTCGTGCACTTGCTCAAGGAATACCTTGTTGTCGGTGGTATGCCCGAAGTTGTCTCCGCTTTCGCCGAGACACGCGACTTCATTGAAGCCCGAAGGCTTCAGCAGCAAATCATCGAGGCTTACGAATCCGATTTTGGCAAACATGCACCCGCCCGCATCGTCGAGCGCATGAGGTTGGTTTGGAAATCCCTTCCCGGCCAGCTTGCCAAGGAGAACAAGAAGTTTGTCTATGGCGCCCTTCGCCCTGGAGCGCGCGCACGCGATTTTGAGGAAAGCCTCCAGTGGCTCACGGACTACGGAATCGTTCATAAGGTGCCACGTGTTTCCGCTCTAAAGGCACCGCTCTCGAGCTACGAAGACCTCTCGGGCTTCAAACTGTTCTGCATCGACACCGGCATCCTCGGAGCGCTCTCCGGTCTCTCTCCGGCCATCGTTCTTAACGGATCCGCTGTTTTTACCGAGTTCAAAGGTTCGCTGACCGAACAATACGTCGCGCAGGAGCTTTTGCTCCAGGACAAAACTCCCGTGTATTGGTCCTCTACCTCTGGCAATGCCGAAACCGACTTTGCCATCGACCATGCGGGAACCGTGCTTCCGCTTGAGGTCAAGGCGGCAGAGAACCTTAAAGCGAAGAGTCTGAAAATAGCCTGCGAAAAATTCAAACTCGAGCGTTGCGCGAGGAGCTCTCTGGCGGCATATAGAGACGAGGACACGCTCGTCAATATTCCGCTTTGGGAGATTGGGCAAATCGACAGGCTGGCATAAGTAGCTAAAATAGCCCCGTCCCAAAAAGACTAGTTTTAGAGGGTGCTCAGGCTCGGAGTCCAGGCGATGGTGGGGGTCGCGCCGTCGAGAACCTCATTGATGGTAGCGGCCATGCCGGCGAGCAGGCTGTTCTCGCTTACGGTGAGCGTGTCGTAGTTGCCGGCGCGCATGAGCTCGCGCATTACCACGGCACCGGCCAAGATCACGCTCGCGCGCTTGGGCTGCACGCCCGGCAACGCAGCGATGCCCGCAACATCAAGCGTGGACATACGCTCAATGGCGGCCGAGACCTGCTCCAGCGAAAGCTCGCGCAGGTGCACAAAGCTCGAGTCGTACGGCTCCAGTTCGTGGACCAGCGCCACGAGCGTGGTGACGGTGCCGCCCACCGCAACGAGGCGTTCGGCGCGCTCAAAGTCGCTGGGCAGGCCTTCAAAATAGGCGGCAAACTGCTCGCCTGCCCACGCGGCAGCGGCAGCAAGCTCGCCATCCGCGGGCGGCAACGCGGAGAAAAAGCGCTCCGTCACGCGGCGACAACCGATGTCCAGCGAGCGCGTTCCCTCCAGCGCAAAGACGCCGCGCTCCGGCGCGTACACGCCAGTCGCGAGCTCCGTGGATCCGCCGCCCGAATCGGCAACAATGATGCGCTCGCCGGCAAAGTCGTGCGCCACGCCGAAAAACGTCAGGCGCGCCTCGACCTCGCCCGGAATCATCTGTGGCTCAAGCCCCAGATCGCGCAGGCCGTCCAACAGCAGCGCGGCATTGGACGCATCGCGTGCGGCACTCGTACACGTGGTGCAGACGCACACGGCCCCAAAGGCACGGGCCTCGTCCACAAACATGTGACACGCAGCGAGCACACGCTCGACAGCCGCCTTGCAAAAGCGCCCCGTCGTGTCCACGCCCTCGCCCAGGTCGGTAATCTCGGTATGCTTGGACGATTCCACAATCGCTCCGCCCTCGACCTGGGCCAACACCAGTCGCGACGACACCGTTCCCAGGTCGATCGCGGCTACCTTATAGCGTTTGCAATTTGTCATTGCGGGCTCCCCTCCGGGCGCTATTTGCCGTTGGACACGACCGTCTGACCCTCGACGCCGTTAAACCCAAACAGCATGTCGAGCGCCTGGATGTACCACGGCGCGTCCTTGCCGACTTCTTCGATTTCCTTGGCCACTTCGCTGGCCTTCTTGGCGTTTGAGGACTTTTTGCTCGACGACGAGTCCGAATCGTCGTCCAAACCTAGCACGTCAATCTTCTTCTCGCCGGGCATCACCAGGCCCAGGTCCTCGGACGCCGCGTCCTTGATACCCTCCTCCGAGAGCAGCTTGTCGACGCTTTTTTGCAGCTCATCATTGTATTGCTGGCGAATCTCGACCTGCTTGGCCAAGATATCGCTCGAACGCTTTGCCACGTACAGATCGCGCACGGGGAAATACAGGCTCACGAGCACCAGCGCCACCACGATACCGATAAACAGCGGACGCAGAGGGCCATGCGTAAAGTCATAGATCGCCTTGACAACCGCGTTGTCGTTGGCGTAATGCATAAAGTCCGAGCCCGAAAGACGGCTCGAGGGCCTACTCGATTTGTCGTGTGCTTGAGTCGAGGGACGCGACGCATGCGACGAACGTGCCGGGCGCACCGGTCCATCTGCCAAGGTATTTGATTGAGCATTGGGGCGCGAGGTACTTGCCGGGCGCTGCGTGGAGCGGTCGGCGCCGGCATAAGCGGACCCACCGAGCTGCACCGTGCGCGCACGGCGAGGCGACGGCTCGCGCGAACCGGCGGAATAGTACCTGTTGTCGTAAATCTGATCCATGTGCGCCTTGTGCGGTTGAGGTTTGTTTGCGCTAAGTCCTTTAGTTATAGCACGAGCGCCCGCACCGCCTTCGCCAGCCTTTGCTCGACATAAAAAAGGCGCTGAGCCATATGGCCCAGCGCCCACAGCGCTTTGCGGCGTCCAGCCAAGGCGGGGCGGAACCGAGTCAGCCTCCTCCTCGCCAAATTCGCCCGTTTAGCGAATGTTGTAGAACGCGGCCTTGCCGGCGTAGCGCGCGCTGCCCTCGAGCTCGTCCTCGATGCGAATGAGCTGGTTGTACTTGGCGATACGGTCGCTGCGGCACGGGGCGCCCGACTTGATCTGGCCGGCATTGACGCCCACGACCAGGTCGGCGATCGTGGAATCCTCGGTCTCGCCGGAGCGGTGACTCACGATGCAGGCGTAACCGGCCTCCTTGGCGGTCTCGATGGCCTCGAGCGACTCGGTGAGCGTGCCGATCTGATTGACCTTGACCAGGATCGCGTTGGCGGCACCCAGCTCGATGCCCTTCTTGAGGCGCTCGGTGTTGGTGACGAACAGGTCGTCGCCCACCAGCTGCACCTTGTTGCCAATGCGACGGGTGAGCTCAACCCAGCCGTCCCAGTCTTCCTCGGCCATGCCGTCCTCGATGGAGATGATGGGATAGGTGTCGACAAGCTTCTCCCAGTAATCAACCATCTGGGCACTCGTGTACTCCACGCCCTCGCCCTTGAGCTCATACATACCGGTCTCAGCGTTGTAGAACTCGGTGGACGCCGGATCCATGGCGTACATGAAGTCGACGCCGGGCTTAAAGCCGGCCTTCTCCACGGCCTTGGTGATGTACTCGAACGGCTCGGCATTGGTCTTGAGGTTGGGCGCAAAGCCACCCTCGTCGCCCACGCCGCCGCCCAGGCCGGCCTCGTGCAGCACACCCTTGAGGGTGTGGTAGACCTCGGCGCACCAACGCAGGCCCTCGGCAAAGCTCGGGGCGCCCACCGGCATGATCATGAACTCCTGGAAGTCGACGTTATTGTCGGCATGCACGCCGCCGTTGAGGATGTTCATCATGGGCGTGGGCAGCAGGTGGGCGTTGACGCCGCCCAGGTACTGATACAGCGACAGGCCCGCCGACTCGGCAGCGGCGCGGGCAACTGCCAGCGACACACCCAGAATGGCGTTGGCACCGAGATTGGTCTTGTTGGGGGTATCGTCCGCGGCAATCAGCGCGGCATCGACGGCGCGCTGGTCGAAGGCGTCGAGGCCCACGACGGCGTTAGCGCACTCGTTATTGACGTGCTCGACGGCCTGCGAAACGCCCTTGCCCAGATAGCGACCCTTGTCGCCATCGCGCAGCTCGCAGGCCTCAAAGGCACCGGTCGAAGCGCCCGAAGGCACCATTGCGCGGCCAAAGCTACCGTCCTCGAGCACGACCTCGACCTCGACAGTGGGATTGCCGCGGCTGTCGAGCACCTCGCGACCGTAGACGTCCAAAATATCGCTCATGTTGTCTCCCTCTCACTTGGAAACATAGTGGATGCAAGCGACCGGCTGACCGTGCACCATTGGTGCGCCTCCGTAAGTTAGCCACGTCGCACTTTTTGCATTATGCCCTAAGTTAGCCGAGGGATACAATTGTTTTTCGAAAAATTCGGCGGGAACGATAAGGCATGTCAGCCCGTCGTTCCCGCAGTCTTACTCCTCTGCCTTTGCGGCATCCCAGAGGTCATTGAGGCCGTGGGTCGAAAGCTCGGCAAGATCCACGTGGGCGTCGGCCGCCATCTCCTCCATCGCGGCCCAACGGTGGCGGAACTTTGCCGTGCTCGCGCGCAGAGCACTCTCGGCGTCTATGCCCTCCTTGCGCGCAACGTTGACCAGGGCAAAGAGCAGGTCGCCAAACTCCATCTCGCGCTCGGGCGAGCCGGGAGTCTCGGCCTCAAACTCGACGCGCTCCTCGGCGACCTCGTCCCACACGTCCTGGACTGTCTCCCACTCAAAGCCCACGGCAGCCGCCTTGCGCGACACCTTCTGAGCCTGCATCAGCGCCGGCAGATGCGTGGGCACGCCGTCGAGCAGGCCCTCGGGCGCAGCCTCGCCCGCTGCCACGGCCTTGTCCCTTGCAGCCTTCTCGGCAAGCTTAACCTCGTCCCAGATCTTGAGCACCTCATCGGAGCTCTCGGCGTCCGCATCGCCAAACACGTGCGGATGACGACGGATGAGCTTGGCGTCGATATCGCGTGCCACATCGGCAAGTGTAAACTCGCCGGCGTCCGCCGCAATCTGCGCATGCAGTACCACCTGCATGAGCACGTCGCCCAGCTCCTCGCGCAGATGCGCCACGTCGTCCGCCTCGATGCAATCGAGCGCCTCGTAGGCCTCCTCGATCATGTTCTTGCCAATGCTGCGGTGCGTCTGCTCGCGGTCCCACGGGCAGCCGTCGGGCTGACGCAGGCGCCAGATGGTCTGCACCAGATGCTGCAGCTCGGCCGACACATCTACCAGCGTCGACAGGTCGCGCGAACCCTCGGCATTTTGCTGAGCCATATGCTCGGACATGGTTACTCCTCCTCCAGGATCACGTGGCGGAACGCGCCGCCCTCGTAGATACCGTAGCTGTGCGTGCCGTCTTTGGGAATGCTCACGCTACCGGGATTGAAGAGCCACAGGCCCGGGTGCGTCGCGCTCGCTTCGTTGACCTTAATGTGCGTATGGCCGTAGACGAGCGCGGAGCCCTCGGGCAGCGCGGGCGCGTGGTCGACGCTGTTGTGCATGCCGGCGCCAAAGACGTGGCCGTGCGTCAGGAACAGCTCGCGGCCGGTCTCGTCGAACAGCGTGGCGTAGTCGGCCATGACGGGAAAGTCGAGGACCATCTGGTCGACCTCGGCGTCACAGTTACCGCGCACCGCGATGATGCGGTCGGCCAGAGCGTTGAGCAGCGGAATCACACGCTTGGGGGCATAGTCGCGCGGCAGGTCGTTGCGCGGGCCGTGGTAGAGCAGGTCGCCCAGCAGAACGATGCGGCCGGGCTGCTCGGATTCGATGGCGGCGCACAGGCGCTCTGTCCAGTATGCCGAGCCGTGAATGTCGGAGGCGATGAGGTATTTCATGGTGGTCCTTTCGGGTGGGGTTGATGGGGCTGGACGTGGCGTGCCACCGGCCGCGTTACTCAAATCGCAGTGCCGAGGCTTGTGCCGCCTGCATCACGCGCTGGAGCGGCACGTCGCACTCACGGGCAAGGCGGGCGCAGTCCTCGTACTCGGGCGCCGCGCGCTCGCTGCCGTCGGGCAGGGTGGCCACTTTAACGGACACCTCGCCCCATGGCGTCGCTACGCGCTCAAAGCGGCGTGGCAGGCAAACACGCTCCATAACCTGGCGGCGGATGCCATTGGTCGTGGTTTCCAAAAAGATAATCGTCTGTAGACGTTCGATATCCTCATGCGAGCAGATCACCTGCAGCTGCCAGCCGGGACGGCCTTTCTTGCAATAAACGGGCAGCCAGTGCACCTCGCGGGCGCCCGCCTCGCGCAGGCGGTCGGCGGCATAGGCGAGTACCTCGGGCGACGCATCGTCGATGTCGCACTCCAGCTTGACGATAGTTTCGGGTGCATCGGTCTCGCGAGACAGCGGGGATGTACTATCGCATTGCATACGGTCCGGATCCTTTCCGCGCGGGCTCGTTTTATTCACCCAAACGCTAGCACATCGGACGTGGCACAGGCGTGACTTTCGTCCGTCGCCGCCCTCGCCCCTATCCAAACGTGTACGTCAGCCTCCAAACATGTCATTTTTTGCAGCTTTTGGAGGCTGACGTACACGTTTTGGAGCGGGGCCGCACACGATCAGAATTGCGCCCGCACTCCGTCCACCACAAAGTTCGCCGCACTCAACTATTTTGAACTTTCTACGCAGTTCATCGGCCAAAAAATAGCCCTCGGCATACTTACCCGCTGCACGATGTTACTCTAGTTGCATTTGGCTAACTAAGCGGCTGCCGAGAACCCCGCCCGGCACCGTTACGGTATAGGAGGTTTCATGTTCGAGAAGCGGCTCTTCTCCCTGGTTCCGCAGGCAACGCCCCACATTATGGCAAGCGTCCTGTTTAAGTGGATCGCGCTCATGGCAAACATCACGGTGATGTGGGTGCTTGCGCGCATCTTGGGCGGCATCGTCACGGACGGTCTTTCCGCCGCGCTCGCCGTCGACGCCCTCGCACAGGCGGCCTTGCCGCTCGCCGCCGCCACCATCGTGCGCGCCGTCTCCATCTACCTGGCCCAACGCGCCGGCGACAAGGCCGCGTTCGAGGCCGTCCGCCGCGTGCGCTCGCTCGTCTACGACAAGCTCACCGCACTCGGCCCCTCCTACACCGAGACCGTCCCCACCGCCGAGGCCGTCCAGACCAGCGTCGAGGGCGCCACGCAACTCCAGGTGTACTTTGGCGGCTACCTGCCGCAGCTCTTCTTTGCGGGCTTGGCACCCATCACGCTGTTTGCACTGCTCGTGGGCCAGGCGGGTCTTCCCGCCGCGCTGCTGCTCGCCTGCGTTCCGGTCATCCCCGTCTCCATTATGATGGTCATGCGCAACGCCAAAAAGATCGGTGCCGAGTACTGGGGCAGCTATGTCGATCTTGGCGGCATGTTCCTGGAGGCCGTGCAGGGTCTCACCACCCTTAAGGTCTACCAGGCCGATCGCAGCTGGCACGAGCGTATCAACACCGAGTCCGAGCGTTTCCGCACGGCGACCATGCGCCTGCTGGTGATGCAGCTGCGCTCCATTTGCGTTATGGACCTGGTCGTCTATATGGGCGCCGCGCTCGGCATTATCGTAGCCACGCTGCAGCTCGCCACGGGCAAGATTGGCTTTGAGGCTGCCTTCCTCATCGTCTTTCTGTCACAGGAGTTCTTTTTGCCCATGCGCCGCCTGGGATCGCTGTTCCACACGGCCATGAACGGCATGGCCGCCTCGCGCCGCATGTTTGGCATTTTGGATACGCCCGAGCCCGAGCGCGGCGATGTTGAGCTTGACGGTCGCGGCGATATCGAGCTCGCGGGCGTGAGCTATGCATACGGCGACCGCACGGTGCTGGACAGCGCCAGCGCGACCATTGCGCACGGCTCGCTCGTGGCACTCGTGGGCGAAAGCGGCGGCGGCAAGTCCACGATCGCGGGGATTATCGCGGGCCGCAAGGGTGCCTACCGTGGCAGCGTTCGCATCGGCGGCGTCGAGCTGCGCGACGCCACGGCCGCCTCACTCATGCGCGCCGTCACCCTGGTGCCCACCAACGGTCACCTGTTTGCCGGCACCCTGCGCGACAACCTGCTGCTCGCCCAGCCCAGCGCCACCGATACCGAGCTTTTGCGCGCACTCGACCGCACGCGCGTGGCGGCCTTTGTGCAGGCCAACGGCGGGCTCGACATGGTGATTAACGAGGGCGGCACCAACCTTTCGGGCGGTCAGCGCCAGCGCGTGTGCATGGCCCGCGCCCTGCTGCACGACTCGCCGATCTATGTGTTTGACGAGGCGACGAGCAATGTGGACGCCGCAAGCGAAGCCGCAATCGGCGAGGTCATTGCATCGCTCGCCGGCGGGCACACCGCAATCGTGGTGGCACACCGCCTGTCGACGATCGTAGGCGCCGATCAGATCCTGGTGCTGGAGCGTGGCCGTATTGCCGAGCACGGGACTCACGGCGAGCTCTTGGCCACCGCGGGCGCCTATGCGCGCATGTGGAACAGCCAGGAGCAGCTCTCGGCATATGCGTATGCGGAGGATGATGCCGAGGACGTCGAAGATGCCGGCGCGGTTGAGGCTGTTGACGGCAGCGCTGCCTGTACCGATGGCCTCAACGGTGCTAGCTCGTCTTCCGCTGCCGCGGCGCTTGACTCCGGCCGCGTCCGTCGCTCGGCGCCGTCCATCATGTGGCGCATGATGGGGCTCGTCCGACCGCTTGCCGGCTGGCTTGTGCTAGCCGTCGCGCTAGGCAGCATTGGTATGCTCACCGCCGCGTTCGTGCCGGCCTTTGGCGCCCTTGGCCTTATGGCCGCGCTGGGCCGCAACGCCTTGGGGCTTGGTCTTATCGCAGCATGCGCGGCCTGTGCCGCCTGCGGCATCGCACGCGGGCCGCTCCACTACGGCGAGCAGCTCTGCAACCATTACATCGCATTCCGTCTGCTCGCACACATTCGCAACCTGGTGTTTGGTGCCCTGCGCCAGCTCGCCCCCGCCAAGCTCGAGGGCCGTGGCAAGGGCGAGCTCGTGAGCCTGGTCACCTCGGATATCGAGCTGCTCGAGGTCTTCTACGCGCACACCATCTCGCCCATTGCAATCGCTCTGGTCTGCACCGTTGTGTTTGAGGGCTTTTTGCTGGCTGTGAGCCCCGAGCTCGCGGGCATCGCGCTCGTGGCCTACGCGGTCCTGGGCGTGCTACTGCCCCTGACCTCGGCCAAGGCATGCGGCACCACCGGCCGCCAGAGCCGCGAGGGCGCCGGTAAGCTGGGCGCCTATGTGCTCGACAGTCTACGCGGCGCGTCCGAGACTATCCAGTTCGCCGGTGGCGCCGATCGCAGCCGTGCCCTGGCCAAGCTGACCGAGCAAGTCGGCGCCGTGGACGCGCGCCTCAAGCGCCGCCAGGCGGCCAGCGAGGCCGTAGCCGATGCGCTTATTCTTGCGGCCAATCTGGTGATGCTCGGGCATGCGCTGCAGCTGGTGGCTGCGGGAACGATTGATTTTGCCGCAGCGTTTGTCGCCGTCTTTACCTTTGTGTCGTCGTTTGGTTCGGTAATGGCCGTGAGCCGCCTGGGCGCCTCACTGCAGGAGACGCTCGCTTCGGGCGCACGCGTGCTCGATTTGCTCGACGAGCGGCCCCAGTGCGCCGAGGTCGCCGATGGACAGGACGTTGAGTTTGCCGGCGCCGCAGCCGAGCATGTGAGCTTTAGCTATGCGGGCGGCGTGGACGCGGGCGGTGCCGGCGCCACAGAGCAGGTCGCGAACGACGCCGCTGCGAATCTCATCCTCGACGACGTGACCTGCACCTTTGCGCCCGGTACCATGACCTGCATCATGGGGCGCTCGGGCTCGGGCAAGTCGACGCTGCTTAAGCTGCTCATGCGCTTTTGGGACCCCGCAGCCGGCACCATCACGGTGAGCGGTGTCGATGCCCGCCACATCAACACGGCGAGCCTGCGCAGCCACGAGGCCTATATGACCCAGGACACACATCTGTTCTGCGGCACCGTACGCGAGAATCTGCTGGTCGCGCACGCCAACGCCACCAATGCCGAGCTGCTCGACGCTTGCCGCTCCGCTTCGCTTACCGCCCTCATCGACCGCCTGCCGCAGGGTCTCGACACCCCGGTTGCCGAGCTGGGCGACTCGCTCTCGGGCGGCGAGCGCCAACGCATCGGCCTTGCGCGCATCTTCCTCAACGACGCGCCTTTCATCTTGCTCGACGAGCCCACCAGCGCACTCGACGCCCTCAACGAGGCGTCCGTAATGCAGGCCGTTGACGAGCTCAAGCGCCGCGGCAAGACCATCGTACTCGTAAGCCACCGTGCCAGCACCTGCGCCTTTGCCGATTGCTCGCTTTCGGTCGAGCACGGGAGGCTGAGCTAGATGGCGCGCACCGCCGACACACCGGAGCTGGCACGCAAACGTGAGCGCGAGGCCCAAATGGTGTCGCAGATGATTGCGCTGTGGTGTCGTGGGCATCATGGCGGCGGGCATGCGGTCGAACAGGCTGGCGACGATGAGCCCGTGCGCGTGAAGCTCGGCCTTCGGACCATTACGCTCTGCCCCGAATGCGCCGAGCTGCAGAAATACGCCATCGCGCGCATTGAGCACTGCCCGCACATGGGCACCAAGACATTTTGCTCGGCCTGTCCTTCGCATTGCTACCGGCCTGCCATGCGCGAGAAGATCCGCGAGATCATGCGCTGGTCGGGACCGCGTATGATCCGCTATCGCCCCATCACCGCCGTAAGACACGCGATGGTAACGGTGCAGGCCAAACGCGTGGCGGCACGAAGCAAGTAGTCGCCGGCGCCGGCACGCGCCGCCTGCCCTTTCCAGTCGGTTTCGACTTGCAGCGTTCCCGCCGCGCCGAGGCTGCGCCATTACAATGAAGCGGATTCGCTTGACGCAAAGGAGTCACCATGCCCGCCTGCCCGCTGGTCGATTGCCATACTCATACCTCGTTCTCGGACGGGCACGCCTCGTTCGAGGACAACGTCCGTGCCGCTGCTGCCGCCGGCTGCCGCGTCATGGTCTCGACCGACCACCTTACCCTGCCCGCCAGTATGGATGCTAACTGCGAGGTGCAGGTCGTCGAGGGCGACTTGCCGGCACATCGTTTGTCCTTTGAGGACGCCCGCAAACTCGCCGCGCAGATTGCGCCGGAGCTCACCTTTATCTACGGTTTTGAATGCGATTGGTACGAGGGCTGCGAGCCCTTGGTAGAGCACTGGTCCCAGGGCGCCGTCGTACGTCTGGGCAGCGTGCACTGGATTGGCAACCCGGGCGATATTGCGGCAGGCGCCGCGGGCACGGCAGGGACAGAGGACGTCGCGCGCCCCGATACACCCGATTCCCTTTGCGGCTGGATCGACGACGATACCAACTTGCATGTTTGGGAAAACTTAGGCGTGCGCGGCGTGTGGGAGTGCTACGTCGACGACTGGTGCCGTGCTTGCGAAAGCTCACTCAACTTTGACGCGATGGCCCATCCCGACCTGGTCATGCGCTTTTCGAAGGACGGCTTTGCACCCGACTTTGACCCCGCGCCGTTTTGGGAGCAGATGGCCGAATGCGCCCACGATACGGGTCGCCGCGTTGAGGTCTCGACCGCCGCACCGCGCAAGGGGCTCGACGATTACTACCCCGCGACCGGGCTGTTGCGCCGCTTCGCCCATGCCGAGGTGCCCATCACCTTTGGCTCGGACGCGCACCGCGCCTGCGACATCTGCTGGAACATCCGCGAGGCCCAGGCCCACGCCTACGACTGCGGCTACCGGGCCTTCGATATCCCCCACCCCACCGGCGAATGGGAATCCACGCCCCTCGCCTAACTAGTCGTTTAAGAACGTCCCCAATGACTAGTGGCGGCGGGCGTTGAGTTCGCCGGCCAGTTCGTCGAGGGTGATGCCGTAGCGCTCGAGCGTCACGAGCAGGTGGTAGATCAGGTCGCCGGCCTCGTAGCGGATGTGATCGTGGTCGTTATCCTTGCAGGCCATGATCACCTCGCTCGCCTCCTCGGCAAGCTTCTTGAGAAGCTCGTCCTCGACGTCGGTCAGCAGACGGGCGGTGTAGCTCTCCTGTGGCGACGCATCGCGACGACCGTGAATCACCTCGGCCAGACCCGTCAGCGTCTCGCCGATATTTCCCGGCTGCACGTTAGCTGTTCTGACTCCCATGGTTATTTCCTCTCGTTACTGCAGCGTAAAGTAGGTACCGGTCTCATCGAACCGAGGCTTTGCGCCCTTTTTCTCAAAGAACTCGACGATGACGGCATGGGCCTCATTGAGCCTTTCCTTCTCGGCCTCGAGCCAAAGCGACTGCGCCCCGCAGGCATCAGTCAGGTGCACGCGGCATGGCACGCCCGCGCGGAGGAGCTCGGTGTTGCAGTCGGCGACCTCGAACGGCGTCACGGCTTTCATCACACTCCCCCTTCCACGCGCTTAAAGAAGCAGGTACGGTTGCCGGTATGGCAGGCCGGGCCCGGTGAGTCCACCTTGACCAGCAGCGTATCGCTATCGCAGTCGGCCCAGAGCTCCTTGACCTCCTGCATGTTGTCACTCGTCGCGCCCTTGTTCCAGAGCTCCTGACGGCTGCGACTCCAAAACCACGTGGTCCCGGTCTTGAGCGTCAGCCCCACCGATTCCTCGTTCATCCAAGCAACCATAAGCACCTCACCGGTGTCATGCTGCTGAACCACGCAAGGAATCAGCCCGCGGGCGTCGTATTTAAGCTCGGTAGCATTTATTACCTCAGTCATCATTTCTCCCAAGTAACAAACGAAATCCCACAGGTCGGCGAGGGTTGTCCAGGTGCCGCAGGTTGCCGCGAAAGAGGAGCGACGCGTACTTTGGTACGCGAGCGACGGTTTGAGCGGCAAGATGCGGTGCCTGGGCAAGCCGCAGCACTAGAAGTCCAGCCTCACAGGGATGCCTTGGCTGGCCATATACTCCTTCACCTGGCGAATGCTGAAAGTTCCAAAGTGAAAGACGCTGGCCGCCAGCACGGCATCGGCCTCGCCCTCGATCACGCCCTCGGCAAAATGCTCGAGCGTGCCCACGCCACCGCTCGCGATGACGGGAATCGGCACCGCACGCGCCACGGCGCGGGTGAGTGCCAGGTCAAAGCCGGCCTTGGTGCCGTCGCGGTCCATGCTGGTCAGCAAGATCTCGCCGGCGCCGCGGCGAGCCGCCTCCTCGGCCCACGCCACCGCGTCGATACCCGTGGCATTGCGGCCTCCCGCGGTAAAGACCTCCCACTTGTCGGCATCCGGCTGCCCAGGCAGGCCGACGCGCTTGGCATCGATCGCCACGACCACGGCCTGGCTGCCAAACGCCGCGGCAGCTTGGCTGATCAGCGACGGGTCGCGCACGGCGGCAGAGTTGAGCGATACCTTGTCGGCACCGGCCGCCACCATCGTTCGCATGCCCGCAAGGTCGCGAAAGCCACCGCCCACGGTGTAGGGAATGGCGAGCTCCTCGGCCGCATGCGCCGCCATCTCGATGGTCGTCGCACGGTTGTCGCTCGTGGCAGTGATGTCCAGGAACACGACCTCGTCCGCACCCTCGCGATCGTAGGCACGGGCAAGCTCCACCGGATCGCCCGCATCGCGCAGGCTCACAAAGTTGACGCCCTTGACCACGCGGCCGTCCTTAACGTCCAGGCAGGGAATGACGCGTTTGGTAAGCATGGGCTACTCCTCCCCTCGCGCGGCGGCCAACGCCTGTACCAGCGTAAAGTTGCCCTCGTAGAGCGCGCGACCGGTGATGGCGCCCTCAATAGCGCCCTCGCCCACCGCGGCCAGTGCGCGGATATCGTCGAGCGTCGAGATGCCGCCCGAAGCCACGACGGGAAAGCCCGCGACCTCGGCCACATGGCGATACGCCGCCACGTCGATGCCCGTCTGCATGCCATCGCGCGCGATGTCGGTATACACCAGATGCTTAAAGCCCAGCTCGGTGAGCTGCGCCACGGCGTCGTCGAGCGCCACACCCGCGCCGTCGCGCCAACCATTCACCTTGACCTGGCCGTCACGGGCGGCAATGTCTGCCACCAGTAACTCGCCAAAGCCTTGCGCCGCCACCTCGGCAAATCCCGGCTCGGTCACGAGCACCGTGCCTAGCGCGATGCGACGCGCGCCGTAGCCGGCCAGCTCGTCGATGCGCGCGAGCGAACGAACGCCGCCGCCCACGTCCGCGGACAGACCGTCGACGCCGCAGATGGCCTTAATCGCTGCCGAGTTGGCAGCGCGCGCGTCCTCGTCCTCGCCAAAGGCAGCGGACAGGTCGACGACGTGCACCCAGCTCGCGCCCTGCTCGGCAAAGGAGCGGGCAACGGCCACGGGGTCGTCAGAATACACCTTACAGCGGCTCCGGTCGCCGCGCTCCAGGCGCACGACCTTGCCGCCGATCAAATCGATTGCGGGAAACAGAATCATCGGCCGGCCCCCTCGACGATGCTCACGAAGTTCTTAAGGATGCGCTGACCCAGCGCAGAGGATTTCTCGGGATGGAACTGGCAGCCCCACACGTTGCCGTGGCGCACGATGCACGGGAAGCTCCGTGTATAGTGCGTGCGCGCCAACACATCGGCGGCATCGACGTCGTCGGCCACCGCGTAGCTGTGAGTGAAATACA
The DNA here is from genome assembly GCF_003459655.1 of Collinsella sp. AF19-1LB. Lineage (NCBI taxonomy): Bacteria > Bacillati > Actinomycetota > Coriobacteriia > Coriobacteriales > Coriobacteriaceae > Collinsella > Collinsella sp. AF19-1LB. The sequence goes on along the minus strand of NZ_QRWO01000028.1, from coordinate 9,835 downwards.
TGTTGGCGCCCTCGGCAAAACCGGCAAGCAACGGATCGGCCGCACCGGCGGGCGTCATGCGCACCTGGTCCCAGCCCACGTGCGGGACCTTCAGACGGCTCGACTCCAGGTGCGTGCACGAGCCACGCATGATGCCCAGGCCATCGACCCAGGGACCACCGGCCTGCTCGGAGGCATCGTCGTCCGCGTCCGCGTCCTCGTTCGCAGGCACGCCCTCGTTGCCGCGCTCAAAAAACAGCTGAAGGCCCAGGCAGATGCCGAGCAGCGGAGTTCCGGCGGCAACGGCATCGAGCACGGCCACCTCCTCGCCGCTCTGACGCATAAAGGCGATCGCGTCATAGAACGCACCCACGCCCGGGATGACCAGGCCGTCGGCGTTGCGGATCTGCTCCGGATCGTCCGACGTGCAGGCGGCAGCACCGGCGCGCGCAAGCCCGCGCACGACGCTCGACAAGTTGCCCTTGTGGTAGTCGACCACCACGATCTTCGGTTCGCCCACGCGACCCCTCCACTTCTCATCATCCAAAACCACCACAAAGAGGACAGGCATCTTCGTGGTGGTTTTACCCTTGTGACGGTTACAGCGAGCCCTTAGTGCTGGGGATACCCTGCACGCGGGGATCGAGTTCGCAGGCGCGGCGCATCGTGCGGCCCACTGCCTTAAAGGCGGCCTCGATAATGTGGTGCGAATTGCCGCCCGCCAGCTCGCGCACGTGCAGCGTGAGCTTGGCATCGCGCGCAAAGGCATAGAAGAACTCGACGGCCAGCTCGGTATCAAAGCTGCCCACGCGCTCAGTCGGCACGGGCAGCTCGCAATAGGCCTGCCCGCGACCCGAGATATCCACGGCGGCCATCACGAGTGTCTCGTCCATGGCGATCGCCGCGTCGGCAAAGCGCGTAATACCCGCCTTGTCGCCCAGCGCCTGGCAAAACGCCTCGCCCAGCACAATGCCCGTGTCCTCAACGGTGTGGTGCGCGTCGACCTCGACGTCGCCCACCGCATGCACCGTCAGATCGAACAGGCCATGGCGGCCAAAAGCGTTGAGCATGTGGTCGAAAAACGGCACTCCGGTCGAGATATCGCACACGCCAGATCCGTCCAGGTCGAGCTTTACGACAATGTCGGTCTCGCCCGTCTTGCGGGTTACCTCGGCATAGCGGTCCATCTACATCTCCTCCTTCACCAGCGCGGCAAACGCGGCCAGCACCTCGTCGTTTTCTTGCGGGGTACCCACGGTAATGCGCAGGCAGTCCGCGAGCCCCGGCGCGTAGCTAAAGTCGCGCACCAAAATTGAATACTCGTCGCGCAGACGCTCGCGCACGCGCGTGGCATGCGGCGTGCGCACGAGCACAAAGTTCGCCGCGCTCGGCCATACCTCCACGGGCAGGCCCTCGGCAGCCATTGCGCGCAGGGCGCACAGCTCGCGCTCGCGCTCGGATGCGACCTGTGCCACCACGGGCGCGTACGCATCGCGGGCACGCACGCAGGCAAGCGCCGCCGCCTGGCTCAGCACATTGACCGAATAGATCTGGCGAATCGCCGCGAACACGTCGATGACTTCGGGTGCCGCGATCACGTAACCCAGACGCGTACCGGCAGCGCCAAACGCCTTGGACAACGTATGCAGAATCACCAGGTTGGGATGCTCGGCGATAAGCCCCTGCGCCGTGGTGGCCGCGCCAAACGAATCGTCGGCAAACTCAACGTAGGCCTCGTCGACCATGACCATGCCGGGGCACGCATCGCACAGCGCCGCGACAAAGTCGAGCGGTGCCACGTCGCCCGTGGGGTTATTGGGCGAGGTCACGATGGCCAGGTTGCACTCGGGTGCCGCCGCAAGCACGGCTGCCTGGTCGAGCTCAAAGGTCGCCGGGTCGCGCCACACATCGCGCACCTCGGTCTGGCACAGAGACGCAAAGAAGGCATACTCGCTAAAGCACGGCGGGCAGTTGAGCAGGGTCCTCCCCGCGCCACCAAACGCCAGCAGATAGTTATAGAGCAGCTCGTCGCCGCCGTTTCCCACGCAGACATTCTCGCGCGCCACGCCATGCCAGGCAGCAAGCTCGTCGCGCAGGTCGTTCGACATGGGATCGGGATAGCGGTTGAGCGGCGTGGCAGCCAGGGCCGCATCAACCGCCTCGCGCACGCCGGCGGGCACGGGATAGGTGTTCTCGTTGGCCGAAAGATTGATGCGCGTGGGCGTAAAGTTAGGATCGTAGGGCTCAATACCGGTCAGGTAAGGCTGGACAAGCTCCTTCATGCGGGGCGTCAGCTCGGCCATATTAGGCCTCCCCGCCGGTCGCACCGGCGCCATCCGCGCCTGCAGCCGCCAGGTCCACGCCCTCGGCAACCGTCGCCACGGCGTCGCCCGGCCAGGCGACCTTGGTCAGGTCGGCCGCAGCCAGCGACTCGGCACTCACGGCATCCTCGCCCTGCTCCAGCACACGACGACGCAGTGCGGCCGAAAGCGCGTGCGCCCACAGGCCCTCGGCCTCGGCCAGACGCTGCGTAGCGGGAGCGTCGGAGAGCAGGCCCTCGGGCGTATAGCATATAACGCTCGAGCGCTTAACGAACTCTTCGACCGAAAGCGGGTTGGAGAACATGGCCGTGCCGCCGGTCGGCAACGTGTGGTTGGGACCGGCAACGTAATCGCCGAGCGGCTCGGAGCTCCAAGCGCCCACAAAGATGGCGCCGGCGTTGCGAATGCCGCCGAGCAGGCCCATCGCATCCTTGCAGTGCAGCTCAAGGTGCTCGGGCGCCACGGTGTTCACGGCCTCGACGGCGGCCGCCATGTCGGCGGCCACCACGATGGCGCCTTCGTTGTCGAGCGAGGCACGCGTGATCTCGGCACGCGGGGACTGTGCCACCAGGATGCCGATACCTGCCTCAACCTCACGCGCAAACTGCTCGTCGCAGGTCACCAGATAGCAGGCCGCCAGCGGATCATGCTCGGCCTGGGCCATCAGGTCGGCCGCGACCACCATGGGCTTGGCCGTGGCGTCGGCCAGCACGCAGACCTCGGAGGGACCGGCGACCATATCGATACCCACATCACCCGAGACAATCTGCTTGGCAGCGGCGACAAAGGCGTTACCCGGGCCGGTAATCTTGTCGACACGCGGAATGGTCTCGGTACCGTACGCCAGCGCGGCCACGGCCTGGGCGCCGCCCACCATATAGATTTCGTCCACGCCGCCGAGCTTGGCCGCCGCGAGCGTATAGGGGCTAATCAGACCATCTTTTTGCGGCGGGGTCACCATGACCACGCGCTCAACGCCGGCGACCTTGGCGGGAATGGCGTTCATAAGCACGGTGGAAGGGTACTGCGCGCGACCGCCCGGTACATAGATGCCGGCCGCCGCGAGCGGGGTCACCTTAACGCCGAGCATCGTGCCGTCCGGGCGCGTGGTAAACCAGCTCTGCTCGACCTCGCGCTGGTGGAACTCGCGAATCTGGCGTGCAGCCTTTTCGAGCGCCGCGACGAAAGCGGGATCGAGGCCTTCGAGCGCGGCATCGATCTGCTCTTGCGGCAGACGGAAGCTCTGCAGCTCAACGCCGTCAAAACGCTGACAGTAATCGCGCACCGCGGCATCGCCGTTGGCGCGCACGTTGGCCACGATATCGCGGGCGGCGTCGACGATGTTTTGCGGCAGCACGCCCTTGCGGTTGAGCTGGTTGGTAACGAGGCGCTCACCGGGAGCAAGCTTGATAGTCTTCATATCGGTATCCCCTATCGGTCGAGGTTGTGTTCGAAAAACGAGAGGCCGGGCGGCGGCGTCAGTCGGCCCGCCGCCCGGACGTTGGGGCGCCCGTGCGCGCTCGCGCTATTGTGCCGAGCCCGCGACGGGCTCAAAATGCTTGTCCTTCACGGCAGTCGCCAGGCGATCGGCCAGGTTGCGAACGCGCGGGTCCAGGCGCGCGGCGCCCGGGTTGACAAAGAAGCGGGCCGTGCAGTCCATGATGCGGCCGGTGATGACCAAGTCGTTGTCGCGTAGGGTGGCACCAGTGGCGGTAATGTCCACGATGCGATCGGTCATGCCGACGATGGGCCCCAGCTCAATATTGCCATGCAGCGAAACGATGTCGGCGTTCACGCCGCGCTCGGCATACCAGGCACTCGCGATGCGCGGGTATTTGGTTGCCACGCGAAGCGACCCGCGACGGGCATAGTTGCGCTCGGCCTGACCGGCGCGCCATGCGGGTTCCGCCTCGATAAAGGTGCACAGGCCGTAGCCCAGATCGACCAGCTGTAGCAGGTTGAGGTCGGCCTCGATGAGCGAGTCCCAGCCGCAGATGCCGCAGTCGGCACCGCCGCAGCCCACAAAGGCGGGCGCGTCGCTGGGACGCACGATGACAAACTCGATATCGCCGACCGCGCCCTCGCCGGCACGCGTGTCGCGGCCGCGCACGATCAGGTGACGGCCGGGGTCGCGCAGCTCCGAGACATCCAAGCCCGCGGCCTCGAGCACGTCGAGCGTGTCGGCCTTGAGCGAGCCCTTGGGCACGGCGATGCGAAGCGGGCCCTCGACGCCACGACCCACGGCGTGATCGCCATCGGAAGCGGCGTCCTCGGCCGAGGTGCGCGCGGCCTCCAGGCGCTCGAGCGAAAAGGCGAAGCCCGCCGCCGGCACCTCGATGCCGTCGCCAAATGCGCCGGTAAAGATGGAGTCATAGCGTCCGCCCGAACCGACCGGATCGGGCAAGCCGCCGGCATAGGCCTTAAAGACCAGGCCCGTGTAGTAATCGAAAGAGTTCATGATGGAGAAGTCGAACGACAGCACCTGGGCGTCCTCGGGTGCCAGGCCCTCGACCAGGGCACGCAGCTCGCGCGTCAGCGGCGCGACGATACCGGCGGCCTCCAGCAGCGCGTCCACGCGGTCGAGTACCTCGGCACCGCCGTGCAGACGCGGCAACTCGCTAATGGCGGCCTTGACGGCATCGGACTCGGCGCTTGCCGCCACGCGGGCATCGAGGCCCACAAAGTCGTTGGCGTGCACGCAGCGCAAGGCCTCGGCGGCCAGCTCGCGATCCTCGCACGCCGCGAGCAGCTCCTTAAACGGACGCACGCTACCTGCGATAATGCGCGCATCGGGCAGCGCCAGCTCGCGCACGGCCTCGGCCACGAGCGAGACAATCTCGACATCGCCCGCGGTATCGCCCGCACCGATAAGCTCAAAGCCCAGCTGCGTAAACTGACGCGAGCCACCGGCATTGCGCTGGCACTCGCGAACCACCGGCGCCTCATAGCGCAGGCGCAGGGGCAGGTCGGCCGCGCGCATGCGGGTCGAGACCAGACGCACGATCGGTAATGTGTTGTCGGGACGGACCACCAGCAGACGGCCATCATCGTCAAAAAGCTTAAACGGCGTGTCCGCGATGCGGCCGCCATCCTCGAGTGAACCCTTGTCCTCGAGCAGCGGCGTTTCGACCGGAAGGTAATGATGCTCCCTGAAGCAGCCCTTCACCGTATATGCGATCTCCTCGCGCGCCTGAGCCTCCTCGGGCAATATGTCCCGGAACCCCCACGGTGTGGCCGTCATCTGGTGAGCCTCCTCATGCTGTGTTTCATATAGAGCAGAAGACCGGCATAGCTCCGCCGGTCTTCTGGGTACTTTAGCATACTAGAGTGCTTGCGGGGAAAATCCGTCGCAACCGCTCACACCGTATTCATCTGGAAACATAGAGTAGGTTGCCGCAGCCCAACCCCACCTAGGCGCCAATCGCACGACGATACTCTGCCATTACCTGCGCATCGGCAGCTGCGGGGTCGGCAAAATAGCGCCCGTCATAGGTCTCGGCCGAAACAACTCCGCGATAGCCGCGCGCCACCAGCCTATCCAGGTCAGCGCGCATATCGCGGTCGCCGTCACCCCAGGCAAGATGCGTCGTGCCATCTGCCGCAACATCGACAAAATGCACGTGGGCGACATCATCGCCAAGCAGGTCGAAGTAATCGTCGATGGTATCCCCCGCCACCGCCATGGCGCCCATATCCAGACACGCCTTAAGTGCCGGATGATCAACTGCCTCGATCATGCGCTTCGTATCGGCCGCCGAGTTCACGATCATCGACTCAACCGGCTGTAGGGCCTCGAGCACCAGTCGCACGCCGCGCTCTCCCGCATGCTCGGCAATCGCACGCAGCATCGAGGCGCTGCGACCCCACGCATCCTCAATCGGCTCGTTCAAAAATGCCCAGCCGCTCGAGACCATGACCTGCTCGGCTCCAAGTTCCGCCGCGATATCCACAACGTTCTTAAAGTACGCGAGCGTGCGGGCACGCGCCTCATTCCCGCGCGCCGCGATATTCCACGGCTTGGGGTTGTTCTGTTCGGGACAAAGCCCCACAATCCGAACCCCATACCGCTGTGACAGCTCCCGCACCTGCTCGATCGAATCGTATCCATGGCAATCGACATACAGATGCATCGCCCCGGTCCAAAGCTCGCAACACGTGTAGCCCGAGGCCGCTGCCGAGGAAAAGAATTCCTCAAGGTCAAAATAACGATGGCTGATATTCATGACGGCAAGCTGCGGATACTCCATCTTGTCCACCTTTCGGCAAAAGGGCGCCGCAGCACAATGTGCGCGACGCCCCCTCTTATATTGTTTTAATTATGACGGATACCCTACTGGACACCAAGCACTCCAAAGAACGCGCCGGCGATACTCACGAGTAGGATCACGAGCATGATGAGCAGCGGATTCATCTTCTTCTTGAGCATGAGATAGACAATTCCAAACAGCCCCATCGTGACAAAGCCCGGGAAGATTCCGTTGAGCAGCTCGGCGAGCGTCTGAGCGCCATCGCCCGCGCCGACCATGAGCGGAATGTCCACGGTGACCATCTCCATGGTCATAGCGCCGATCACCATGGCGCCCATGATAGAGGCCATCTTGACGATCGTGTCCATAATGCCCGATTCCTGGACCTTGCTGATCATGTCCGAGCCAAAGCGATATCCCACAAACGTCAGCAGGTAACGGATGATGTAGTGGGGGACGTTGAACACGAGCAGGAACAAAATCGGGCCAAGAATAGAGCCCTGCAGCGCCAGCGACGTGCCGACACCCGTTGCCAAAATTCGCAGCGTACCCCAGTAGAAGGCATCGCCCACGCCGGACAGCGGTCCCATCAAAGCAAGCTTGACATTAGAGATCGCGCTCGTGTCAAAGTTATCTTCGGTGGCGTTGACTTCTTCCATTGCGGCAGCAATGGACATGGGGAGCGTCGAGATATACGGCGTGACGTTATAGAGCTCCATATGGCGCTTGAGTGCGGCCTTAAAGTCCGCATCCTGCGGATACAGCTTGCGAAGGATCGGCATAAGGGCCCACATAAAGCCGATATGGCCCATACGCTCGTAGTTCCAGGAATGCTCATAGGGAATCGAGCGCCAGAACAGCTTCTTAAGGTCTGCGCGGGAAATCAGCCCGTTGTAAGAAGACTCAAACTTAAAACTCATCAAACCCACTCCCAATCGCAGGATCCTCGGTTGCCGCTGCGGGCTGCTCCGCCTTTTTCTTGTCACCCAAAACCGTCATCGCGACGACGATAATCGCGGCAAAGATCGCCACGCCCGTCGTGCTAATGCCAAAGTAGGCGACGAGGAAGAAGCCGGCGAAGAAGAACGGAGCCACTGTTTTGTTCATAATCATCTGCGCCAGCATCGCAAAGCCGAGTGCGGGCAAGAAGGCGGCGGCGACATCCATGCCGGTCTGAACGAAATCGGGGATGATGTTGAGCAGGCTGGCAACAGCATCGGCGCCAAAGAAGAATGCCAGGGGAATGATCAGCAGGCCGCACCAGCTCTGCGCGTAACCGGCGATGAGCATGTTGCGCGTGATGGCCTTGGTGTCTCCGTCCTCGACGTTTTTGTCGATACGGTGCACCAGCAGCAGCATGACCGGCTGGCCCAGGGCCGTATCGAGCGCCAGGACGATCGTTGCGATGGGAATACCCAGGGTCAGGGCCGCCGAAGCGTCCGCGCCGGCCTGCATGGCAAGAGATACACCCAGGATAGTGCCGGAAATCGTATCGGGCGGGTTATAGGCGCCGACCGAGATGGCGCCGACCATGGCAAGCTCCATCGTGGCGCCCATAATGGTGCCGGTCACCACATCGCCCATGACAAGGCCGACCAACGGTCCGAGCACAATGGGGCGCTGAAGGTAACTCGTACCGGTCAGCCACTCGAATAGCCCAAAAGGGCAATCAGGAAAATCAGGATCGTCTTGATAACCATGACAGCCCCTAACCGATGACCTTTGCGGCGTCAGTCTTCGCATCCGCCGGAATCATCTGAATGAACAGCTCATAGCCCTCGCCGAGTAGCTCCTTCACGTAGGCCTCGTTCTCGGACGTAAGGAATACGCTCGTCGAGACCTGGCGGGCATCCTCGCTAAAGGCCACATTGCCGAGGTTGATCTTTTTGACGCCCATCGCCTTGGCGACGGCACCGGCCTGTTGGATCGTCTCGCAAACCACGAAGAGCTTGTACTTGTCGGTCACACCGCTCTGGAGCGCCTTGACGGCATCCTCGGTGTTTTTGACGACGACCTTGCATCCTTCGGGCTTTGCAAGGGACAGGGCCTGCAGACGAAGCTTGTCGTTGAGGACCGTGTCGCTCACTAACAGGATGCAGTCGGCACCCAGAGCCGAGGTCCAGCTAACGGCAACCTGGCCGTGAAGCAGTCGATAGTCCACGCGAATCATCTGAATCATGATGTGCTCCTAACGATTAAAACTCATCGAGTTCGGCCTGCCCCAGCAGGTCGTTGACGTACTTGACCTTGGTGTCGTCCGCCTCGACGATCTGGCGAATGGCCTCATCGATCGGGGTGGAGTCGGGCACGAACAGCAGCTGAATAAGGAGCGGCAGGTTCATATTGGTCACAAGGTGCGTGTTGGGGCGCGTCTGGACGATCTTGGTGAACTCGTTGTTGACGCTGCCGCCAAAGAGGTCGGTGCAAACGACGACCTCATCGTCCGCGGCAAAGTCGTCCAGAATCGCCGCAGCCTCCTTGACCAGGTCCTCGTTTCCGTCGACATACATAGACAGCGCATGGACGTTTTCGCGCTCGCCGGAAAGCAGGCCGATGCTCTCGACGATTCCAGACGCGAAATGAGCATGGGACGCCACGATAAACTGCCTCATTCGATTCCCCTTTCTTGCGAACTTCGGCATAAAAATGCCCGGACGCATGCGCCCGGGCAGGGTGCTTCTTGATCAGTAGCTAATTTGTCGCCGATTAGTAATCGAACTGGTGATAGTAGCGACGGTAGTTGAGGTTGTGCTTGGTGACCGTCTCGTAGTAAGCGGCAAGGCGATCGGTGATCAGCGAGGAGAGGATCCACGGAGACACGATGACGCGGAACTCGTCGTCAAGGCCGGGGATCGCGAACTCGGCGGTGTCGATGATGTTGATGTCGGTGTCGCCGGTCACGCCGCGGGTCAGGAACGCGCGGACGCGCTCGTCGAGCTTGCGGTTCTCGTCCTCGCCCATGAACAGGAACACGGGGACGCCGGGCTCCACGAGCTCGAGGGTGCCGTGGAAGAAGTCGGCCGAGGTGATGTAGCGGGTGCGCTTCCACTGCATCTCCTCCAGGATGCACATCGAGAACAGGATCGTCTCGCCCCACAGGGCGCCGGAGCCGATGAACATGGTGTAGGGGGCCAGGGCGTACTTCTTGGCGAGCTCCTCGGCGCGCGGCTCGAAGCTCTTGCGGATGTCGACCAGGTGGGTCCAAACGTCCTTGGTCTGCTCGATGAACTTATCGAACTTGGGGAAGCAGCCGCGGCGGTTGAGCAGGCGCAGGCCGAAGCAGTCGGC
>NZ_QRWO01000027.1:0-39812 GCF_003459655.1 Collinsella sp. AF19-1LB | reverse complement strand
AGAAGGGGGAGGCCTCGCGGCCTCCCCCTTTTTTGTATCTCGGGCAATTTGTCTCACATAGTAGCTGTGTTTTATAACCCTCGTTTGTCGCATCTTCTGTGAACGGGCTACAATAACTTAGTCTGTGCGATATGGAGGTGAACATGGCTGAAGCTGGTATCGGCGTTGATATCGTCGAGATTTCCCGCATGAAATCAATTCTTGAAAAGACGCCGTCGTTTGCTCGGCGTGTGTTTACCGAAGAAGAGCGTGCGTATTGCGATGCATCATCGCGTCCCGCTGCTCACTATGCGAGCCGCTTTGCTTCGCGCGAGGCGGTGCTTAAAGCTCTCGGCACGGGTTTTAGTCAAGGCGTGGGTCGCAAGGATGTTTCGGTAACGCGTGATAAACTCGGCAAACCGAAGGCGCTGCTTTCGGGCCGTGCTCTCGAGATCGCTCAAGAACTGGGCGTTGTTGAGGTCGCTCTTTCCATTACGCTTACGGGAGACTTGGCCGTTGCGAATGCCATCGCGATTACCGAAGATGCTCGGCCTAAGCCAAAAGATGAAAAGGTGAGCACCAAGAAACGCGTTGCGCAGACATTTAAAGAGGCTCGCTCTGTATTAGATGAGCTCGAGCAGCTGCAGAATTCAGCATTGACGGAGCACCTGGGCGATGCTTCGCAAGATACGCTAGGAGCATAGATGAAACCGGTTTTGAGTACCGAAGAAGTCGTTCGTCTCGAGGATATCATCGAACGCGAAGGGACTTCGAAGGCCGAGCTTATGGAGCTAGCGGGTGAGTTTGCCGCTAACGAGGTCTTGAAGCTCAATCCCGATCGGGTTCTCGTTTTGGTCGGTTTTGGTAATAATGGCGGCGACGGTTGGGTTGCCGCCGATATCTTGAGCCACAAGGGTGTGGACGTGGATATCGTTTCTCCGGTTGAGCCGGATGAGATTCCTGCTGCTTTGGCACGTCATGTTGCTCGTCGAACTGCCGGCCGCGATGTGCACGTTTGCGTCGGTCCCTCGCGTGACGAACTCGAGGTTTTGATCGATAAGGCGGATGTTGTTGTCGATGCCATTTTTGGTACCGGTTTCCACGGGAATCTGCGTGCGCCGTTCTCCATTTGGATTCCTACGGTCAATGAATGCGCCGATTGTGTCGTATCCATTGATGTCCCCTCGGGCCTGAATGCCGAGACGGGCGTTGTTGATGACGACTGCATTCGTGCCGAGCGCACGGTGACGATGATTGCGCCCAAGATTGGTCTGTATAGCGCTGATGGCCCTGAGTATGCTGGCGATTTGATCTGCGGCAATCTTTACGACCGTCTTGACGAAGTCATCGATGATGTTGACCACGCCGCCGAGATTGTCGAGCCCGGTGACTTAGTTGATTACTTTGCTCCGCTACCATCGAATATCGATAAGTATTCCCGTGGCTCTGTGCTTATTGTCGCCGGATCGGCGCAATATCCTGGTGCTGCCATTATGGCGGCCAAGTCTGCAGCTCGCGCGGGTGCTGGTTACGTGGCAGTCGCGGCTCCTGACGCCTGCGCCAATCTCATTCGCATGGCACTTCCTTCGATTCCGGTCTTTGCTATTCCGTCTGATTCCCGCGGCTCCTTTGGCGCCGCTGCGCGCATGACGGTGTGCGAGATCGCAAAGAAGTACAGCTGCGTGCTGTGCGGTCCCGGTATGACGACGTCTGCCGGCGCTATGCAGGTGGTTTCGGGCTTGCTCGAGCTTGATGTACCGCTAATTTTGGACGCCGATGCACTCAACTGCCTTGCTAAGATTGCCATTGACGGTATTGATAGTAACCCCGAGATGTATCGCCGCGAGCAGCCGTTGGTTATGACGCCGCACTATCGTGAGCTTTCGCGCCTGGTTGCCGGTGACGAGGTGAACGACCTTGGTACCGCGATTGCGGCCGCGCAGAAGGTTGTCTGGGCTGCAGGCTCCGACAATCTGGTGGTCATAGCCAAGGGGCCGACGACGGCTATCTGTGGCGTTGAGCGCGTGCTGCTGCCACTCTCGGGTCCGGCTTCTCTGGCAACTGCCGGTTCTGGTGATGTTCTCGCGGGTATTTTGGCCGGCACGCTTGCCACCATGCGCGACGAGATGGATCGTTGGGAGCTGCTGTATTCGTACGCCGTCGCACTTCACAGCTACGCCGGTTTTGCTGCGGCGACGGAGTATGGTGAGAAGAGCGTTATCGCGACCGATCTTATCGACTTGATCGGTCCTGCCATGGAGCTGGCGGCAAAGGATGCGCTCGAAGATCTGGGAATCATGGACGAAGGGTCGGATGACTAATCATGAATAAAGCCGATTTGACGCGCTGGTCCTGGGTCGAGATCGACCGCGGGGCGCTCCGTCGCAACACGAGGGCCTATAAGAACTTGCTGAATCCACGTCAGCGCCTGTGCTGCGTGGTCAAGGCCGATGCTTATGGTCATGGAGCTGTTGAGTGCGCCAAGATCATGTATTCGGCCGGTGCCGACATGTTTGCCGTGGCGACGGTTAACGAGGGCGTTGAGCTCCGACAGGGCGGGATTACGAAACCCATCCTCATCCTAAGCGAGCCGCCTATCGAGGCCATTCCGACGTTGCTCGAGTTTGATATCATGCCCTCGGTCTATACGTCTGACTTTGCTCTTGCGTATGGAGAATGTGCCGTCGCGGCGGGCAAAGTGGGCAAGTACCATCTTGCCATCGAGACGGGCATGAATCGTATCGGCGTTCACTACACGCAGGTGCTCGACTTTGTCCGCGGTATAAATTTCCATCGCGGTATTCAGTGCGACGGCGTATTTACGCACTTCGCCACGGCCGATGAACCTTCGGGCTGGGACTACAAGCTGCAGTGCCAGCGTTTTACCGAGGCCGTTCAGGCCATTAAGGACGCAGGTTTTGAATGCGGTATCGTGCATTGTGCCAATACGCCATCCTCGATGCTCGATTCTTCAATGCACTTTGACATGATTCGTGCCGGCATCGGTTTGTATGGTCTGCAGCCATGTGAGCTGAGTGGTCGCGTGATGCAGCTTGATCCCGTCATGAGCGTCCACGCGCGTGTGACGCGCGTGGCACACCCTGCGATGGGCGAGGGCGTGGGCTACGGCTTTACCTACCGCGTACCGCGCACGCGCGTTCAGATCTGCACCCTTCCGATCGGTTATGCCGATGGCCTTTCGCGTACGCTTTCCAATCGTATGGACGTGCTGTATCGCGGCGAGCGTGTGCGTCAGGTGGGCAATATCTGCATGGACCAGTTTATGGTCGCCATTCAGTCCAACCCGGCGCATGAGATTCCCGAGGCCGAGTATGGTGACGAGATGATCATTGTCGGCCGCGATGGAGATGCCGAGATTACCATGGACGAGATGGCGCGCCTACGCGGCACGATTAACTACGAGGTCGCTTGCGGCTTTGGTATGCGTCTCGACAAGGTCTACGTGTAGGAGTCGCTATGGGCGTCATGCACATTCCCGGCCATAGCCATCAGGCGCCGCGTGAGGTCGCACTCGAGGAGATCGAGGCCGTTCTGGGCGATTGTCACCTTTGCCAGCTTTACCAGTCGCGCCACAACATCGTGTTTGGCGTGGGAAACCCCCGCGCTCGCGTGATGTTTATTGGCGAGGCGCCGGGCCGTAATGAGGATTTGCAGGGCGAGCCCTTTGTGGGGGCGGCGGGCGAGGATCTCAACGGCATCCTTTCGCTGGCTGGCCTCAAGCGCGAAGACGTCTACATTGCCAACGTGCTTAAGTGTCGCCCGCCGGGAAACCGCAATCCGCGCCCCGAGGAAGTGCTGGCTTGCTCACCGTTTTTGCGCGAGCAGATTCGAAGCATCTGGCCCGATATCATCGTGACACTCGGCAATCCCGCGACGCACTTTGTGCTCAAGACCGAGATCGGCATTACCAAGCTGCGCGGCAGGTTCCATCAGATGGGGCACTTTGTGGTGATGCCGACGTTTCATCCCGCGGCAGCGCTGCGCAATCCGGCGTGGCAAGAGTTGCTGGAGGAAGACTTTAAGATGCTGGGCGACTATCTGGAGCGGCACTCCGCGCCAGAGGGTGCCTCGGAATAATAAGGAGCATATATGTCCCTGGAGCGCCTGGGGGTAGGTATTTATAGAACGGCTTGCTCTGCCGATACGGAGCATTTTGGCGAGCTGGTTGCGCCGTGCCTGGAAGATGGTGATGTGCTGATCTTGACCGGCGGCCTCGGGGTGGGCAAAACCCACTTTACCAAGGGCGTTTCGCGTGCTCTGGGCGATGAGCATATGGTCACAAGCCCTACGTTCGCACTCATGGCCGTTCATGACCAAGGGCGTATTCCGCTGTTCCATTTTGATCTGTACCGCCTGGAGCATGCCTACGAGCTTGAGGATACGGGCATTTTTGACGTGCTGGGCTATGAGGGTGTTTGCCTGCTGGAATGGGGCGAGCAGTTTCAGGATGAACTGACAGATGAGTATCTTTCGGTGACGCTTAAGCGCGATGAGGACGACAGCGACGTGCGAACGATAACGCTCGAGGCACACGGCGAGCGCGCGGATGAGCTTTCCCATTTGATAGATAAGGCTGTACAAGATGAGCTTGCATAACGACAACGCGCTGGTGGTGGCGCTCGATACATCGACCGACATGCTTGCCTGCGCGGCAAGCTGGATTGATGTGCAGACAGGCGAGGCAAAGCTGGTAAGTGGGGACCATCTGTGTCGCCGTCATGCCAACGTGGAGCTCGTGAATACTGTTGATGGCCTACTGAAGCAGACCGGCCTGGATCGCAGCGATGTCGGCTGTTATGTGGTTGGCCGCGGCCCGGGTTCGTTTACGGGCGTGCGTATCGGTATCTCCACCGCAAAGGGTCTGGCGCGTGGTGCCAACGTGCCTCTGCTCGGCGTGTCGACACTTGACGCTTGCGCCTGGACGGCATGGAAGGCCGGCGTACGCGGCAAGCTTGGCGTTCTTGCCGACGCCATGCGCGGCGAGGTGTACCCGGCGCTGTATGTGCTGGGGGACGAGGGTCCCGAGCGTCTGTTTGAGCGCGAGCGCGTGGTCAAGGCCGCCGTGGCGCTTGATGGGTGGCGCCAGACCGCGGGCTGGGATCAGGTTCAGCTGACTGGTGACGGTCTCGTGCGTTATGGCAAGCTACTGGGTGAGGACGAGACGGCGCGCTGCGTGGGGCGAGACCTGTGGTGGCCTTCGGGCGAGGGCCTGCTGATGGCGCACGCCGCAGGCGACGGCGATCCGGCTCGCGTCTTGCCGATCTATACGCGCCTTTCGGACGCCGAGGAAAACGAGCGCAAGCGTCTGGGCCTTGCCGAGAGCGCGCAGAGTGAGGTGACAGGTGTTGCCGATGAGCTCGCCGGACGTCATCTGCAATTCCGCCCCATGGGCGCGGCGGATGCCGAGGGTGCGAGCACGTTGGAAACCACCTGCTTTGAAGGCGCCGGACACGAGGCGTGGACGCCGGGCATGTTCCTGTCCGAGCTGGGCGAGGGCGTTGCCGCTCCGCGTAGCTGGTGGGTGGCGCACGACGACGGCCGTCTACTAGGTCTTGCCGGCGGTATGGTCGTCGACGGGGACGTGCAGATTATGGACGTTGCCGTCGATCCGGCGCATCGACGCGAGGGCATCGCCCGCAAGCTGCTGTCGCACGTGAGCTATGACGCGCAGATGCTCGGCTGCACTACGGCTTCGCTTGAGGTTGAGGACGGCAACGAGGGCGCAATGGCGCTCTATGCCGCTCTGGGCTTTACCGAGGCGGGTCGTCGCCGTGGCTACTACGGTGCCGGCAAGGATGCCATCGTCATGACGGCACCGCTGCCCCTGGTGCTTCCTCTCGACAATGCCTCGCCCGAGCCAACTGCTGCCGAGCAGCGCGCATGGCCGCTGCCCGCGCCCGAGCGCACCGTTGAGGAGCGTGCCGAAATCGAACGCCGTCGCCTGGTGCTTGCCATCGAGAGCTCCTGCGACGAGACGGCCGTGGCAATTATCGATGCGGACGGCAATATGCTGGCCAACCAGGTGTCGACGCAGATCGATTTTCATGCTCGCTTTGGCGGCGTGGTGCCCGAGATTGCCTCGCGCAAGCACGTCGAGGTGATTGTAAGCGTCGTGGATGCGGCGCTTGAAGATGCCGCGGCGTCGCTTGGCTTGACGGGTGGAGCGATCACGCCGAAAGAGCTTGCCGCCGTGGGCGTGACGCAGGGTCCGGGCTTGGTGGGCGCTCTGGTGGTGGGTGTCGCCTTTGCCAAGGGCTTTGCGTATGCTGCCGGCAAACCGCTGGTGTGCGTCAATCATCTGGAGGGCCACCTGTTTGCCAACCTGTTGGCGCAGCCCGACCTTAAGCCCCCGTTTATCTTTACGCTCGTTTCGGGCGGGCACACCATGCTCGTGCACGTAAAGGCATGGGGCGACTACGAAGTGCTTGGCGAGACGCTGGACGACGCCGTGGGCGAAGCCTTCGACAAGGTGGCAAAGGCGCTGGGCCTTGGCTATCCCGGCGGCCCCATCATCTCCAAGCTTGCCGAGACGGGCAATCCCAAGGCGATCGATTTCCCCCGTGCGCTGAACAGCAGGGGGGACTATCGCTTCTCGCTTTCGGGCCTCAAGACGGCGGTGACGCTCTACATCGAGCAGGAGACTAAGGCCGGGCGCACGATCCACCTGCCCGACCTGGCGGCTTCGTTCGAGGCGGCGGTCTTTGACGTGCAGTACAAAAAGGCAAAAAACGCCCTGCATGCTACCGGGTGCAAGGAGTATTGCATCGGCGGCGGCGTCTCGGCCAATCCGCATCTGCGCGAGATGATGATCAAAAAGCTTGGACGTCAGGGCATTCGTGTAACGGTGCCGCCCTTGTCTGCCTGCACCGATAACGCCGCCATGATCGCAGAGGTTGCTCGCCGTAAATTCGACCGAGGAGAAATCTCGCCGTTCGACGTCGATGCCGATCCGAACATGACGCTGTAGTCGCAAAGGTGCGATCCCCGGCGCTGCCCGGGTGCCAACGGCCGCATATGAACTTTCCTGCTCTACAGTCCTGCTCACGACGGAGGCCACATTAAGTGGCCTCCTGTTCGTGCGGAACTCGCGATAAAGTTCATATGCGGCCGTTGGCGCCCGGGCAGCGCCGGGGACCTTTCTGTATCGATATAGCTTCTGAGCTGGATCGGCGTCGACAACGTCCAGCAAGGTTAACAAGCCAGCGTCGAATTTCCGGCGTGCTTTAGCTGAAAGAAAAGATGGCATGCGGAGCTTTGCTCCGCATTTGGGATGGGAGCCCCTCGGGAGCGGGCGGGCGTATACAAGGTTTATCGCGAGTTCCGCACGAGCCGGAGAGCACTTAATGTGCTCTCCGTGCGAGCAGGACTGTAGAGCAGGAAACCTTGTATACGCCCGCCCGCTCCCGAGGGGCATCTCTCATGCAAAAACTTTTGTTGGGTAAAGTCCGAGGTCAATGGCGTTTTATACCGAGAAATTCAAAAATAGTTGAAAATTCATTACAAATTTGCGTTGACTTTAGGTAACTAAAGTTTCATACTCCTTTTTCAACCACTGGGGGATGTGAACGCGCACGGATCGTTCGCATCATGATTGAAGAGGATTTTTTAGACATGTTCACGCATCAGCTAAACATTATCAGCGTAGTAATTATCTGATGCGGGTTAGCACATACAGCTAGCCCGTACGATAACGGGCGGCTGATGAAGATGAGGGCCGTCGAGCGCAACCGACGGCCCTCATTTTTTATGTCTGAGAAGTTCTTTTTAGAGGAGGAAATGTAATGAACGGAGTTTTGCTCATGGTTGTGGCCGCGGCGGTGCTCGCCTGCGGCTATCTGGGCTATGGCCGATGGCTGGCCAACAAGTGGGGCGTTGACAAAGAGGCCCTCACGCCGGCCAAGCGCATGAAGGACGGCAAGAGCTTCTCGCCCGTCTCTGCCTTCACCGCGTTCTCGCACCAGTTCAGCTCGATCTGCGGTGCCGGCCCTGTTACGGGTACGATCGTCGCCATGGCCTTTGGCTGGCTGCCCGTCGTGCTCTGGGTCCTCGTCGGCGGCATCTTCTTTGGCGCCGTCCACGACTTTGGCGCCCTGTACGCCTCGATGAAGAACAACGGCAAGTCCCTGGCTCAGCTCATCGAGAAGTACATCGGCAGGACCGGCCGTCGCCTGTTCCTGCTGTTCTGCTGGCTGTTCTGCATCATCGTCATCGCCGCTTTCACCGACATGGTCTGCAAGACGTTCATGTTCACCCCGGCCGTTGACGCTTCTGGTGCTGCTACCGGTGCCATCGACTTCACCAAGTCCTATGCCGCCGGCTGCGCTGGTACCATCTCCATCCTGTTCACCTTCGTCGCTATCGCCTTTGGTTGGGCCCAGAAGAAGTTCAACCTCACCGGCGCCGCCGAGTTCGTCACCGGTGTGGTCCTCATGGTTCTCATGTTCGCCGTCGGTATGCAGTTCCCGGTCTACCTGGATAAGTTCCAGTGGTTTGCCGTCGTCATGGTCTACCTGGTCTTCGCTGGCGCTATGCCCATCCAGATGCTCAAGACCCCGCGTGACTACCTCACTTCCATCATGATGATCGTCATGATCGCCTGCGCTGTCCTCGGCATCGTCGTCCTGGGCGTCAACGGTCAGGCCACTATCACCGCTCCGGTCTTCACCGGCTTCTTCACTGCCTCCGGCATGATGTTCCCGGTCCTGTTTGTCTCCGTCGCTTGCGGTGCTCTCTCCGGTTTCCACAGCCTCGTTTCTTCCGGCACCTCCTCCAAGCAGGTCGAGAAGGAGCAGGACGCCGTCAAGGTCGGTTACGGCGCCATGATCGTCGAGTCCTTCGTCGGCATCCTTGCCATCATCGTCGCCGGCATCATGTTCTCCGACATGAACACCGCCGGTACCGGCGCCCTTAACGCCGGTGTCGCTTCCACCCCGTTCCAGATCTTCGCCGCTGGCATCTCCCGCGGTATGCAGGCCTTCGGTGTTGACGGCACGCTCGCAACCGTCTTCATGACCATGAACGTCTCCGCTCTGGCCCTGACCTCGCTCGATGCCGTCGCCCGCATCGCTCGCACCTCGTTCTCCGAGTTCTTTGCCCAGACCAATGACGCCCTGGCCATCGAGTCCAAGGCCGGCTACATGAAGGTCCTCGGCAACCCCTGGTTCGCCACGGTCGTTACCCTGCTTCCTGGCCTCGCCCTCGCCTTTGGTGGCTATGCCAATATCTGGCCGCTCTTTGGTGCTTCTAACCAGTTGCTCGGCGGTATGACCATGATCACCCTCGCCGTGTTCTGCAAGTGCACCGGCCGCAAGGGTTGGATGCTCTACGTGCCCGTCGCCTTCCTGCTCTGCTGCACCTTCACCTCGCTGGTCCAGAGCGCCATGGGCTGCATGACCGCCGTCCAGGCCTACGGCTTTTTCGGCACCATCCCGGCTACCGCTACCACGGCCGCCGTCTCCGTCGCCGCTACCAAGGGCCTGCAGCTCGTCTTCGCCGTCCTGCTGATGGTCCTGGGCCTCATCGTTGCCGTCAACTGCCTCAAGGAGTTCTTCGGCAAGGAGGCCGGTTCCATGCCCGACGAGGAGCCCGAGTGGTCCGAGATGGGCAAGGCCGAGTATGGCCGCACTGCCGCCGCCGAGGCTCCCATCGACGCCGAGGCTGCCAAGGCCTAGTCAGCTTGATGAGCTAACCGTTCCATCCATATGACTCGGAAAGACCTGGTCCGCGACTGCGCGGGCCCGGTCTTTTTTCATGCAAAAGCGGGCGACGCCCGAGTGTTCTCGCAGATGTTTTGCGTGGATAAGGGCGTGCGTTGTACCATATAGACGTATATGTGTACATATGAAAGGGGCCCCGTGGCCAAGACGGTATATTCCGATAACCAAAACAATGTCGATGCCCTGGCTGAGCGTCTGAGCAGCCAGACGTCGCTTTCTGCCGAGCGCGCCAAGCTGGTTGCCTACGACCTGCTCTGCCGCAAGGCACTCAAGATCAAGTCGAGCGCGCTGGCTCAGATTTTCCGCTCCGTCGATAAGGAATGTGACACCAAGGCGATGCGCGATGAGCTCATCGCGGCAAAGATCGTTACCAAGATCGAGGGCAGCGGCATTAACGGGCGCCCGGCGTTCTATACCATTCATGCCGAGATTCGCGATGTCCAGGAGCAGCTTGCCGAGGCTGCCGAAGAGGCCGTCGAGGACGTTGTCGAGGCGCCCGCTTCGGTAGAAACAGCTTCGCGCGAGCATATCGATACCGATGAGCTGCTCGATGAGAACGTCGTTCGCGCCTTTACGGCCAAGGCCGGCCGCGGCGGTTTTGGCGGGGGCGGCAAGCGCGATGCGCAGCGCCGTGCCCAGCAGGAGCGCTTCCGTCGCTCCGTGGCTCAAAAGGATGAGCTCGATACCGAGGCTGTTGAGACCGAGGTTGCTGCTGAGTTGCAGAAGCCCGCGAAGGAGCAAAAGCCCGTGGAGGCCCAAGAGCCCAAGCGTCGCCGCGGTGCTCACTTTAAGGCTGCGCAGCAGGATGTCGCGCATGAGGTTGAAGAGCCTTCCGAGGTTGCAGACGATGTTGAGGAGTCTGCCAAAAGGGCTCCGGGTTCGTGCCGTCCCGGTCGCGGTTTTGCGGGACGCGCGTATCCCGTAAAGCGACAGGAGAAGGGCGAGCCGGCTTCGACCGCTCAGGCCGATAAGGCCGAACAAACCGAGAAAACCGTTGAGCCGGTGGCTCGCGAGCAGCAACCTTCCGAGTCGCAGTCTGCGGTTGACACCGAGGTCAAAGCTCAACAGTCCGCTGATAAGCAGGCGGGGGAGAGCGCTTCGAGCAAGCCCCGCCGTCGTCGTCACCGCGGCGGGCGTGGCTCAAATGCCGAGACTGTGGCCGAGAAGGCGACGACGCAAAACAAGGATGCGAAGGCAGAGGCCCCGGTGGGGCAGCCCAAGCGCCAGCCGGCGAAGGGGGACGAGCCCGAACGTTCGCAAAAGAGCTCGTCCGCGCCAAAGCAAGAGCGCAAAGCTCAGGCAGATTCCAAGCGCAAATCCCAGACGCAGCCCAAACCGACTGCAAACGATGCGGCCGCCCAGCAGCCTGAGCCGTCCGCTCATGGCGAGGTTTCGGCGTTTGCTCTGGCCCGTGTCCTGGGCAGACAGCTGCTCAAGGTCGTTCCTACGCCAATGGCGCTCTCCAAGATTAAGGAGCAGCAGACTCAAATTGTTAAGGTCGAGGGCAAGGACGGCAAAAAGGCTCCGCAGCGCACTCAGCACAACGAGATGTCCAACCGCAAGATTGCCGAGGAGATTGCGATCATCCAGGCTTGGATTGAGCAGAATCGCGGTGCCGACACGCCGGTCGCTTCGCGTCGCCAGCGCGCCTACCAGATTTTTAACGATGAGAAGGCCTTTGACGGCAAGCACGGCGAGCGCCTGATTCGGCGTATGACCGAAAAAGGCATCAGCATGCAGGCGATTAAGGTCGCCCCTAACCGCCCCGTGCACTTTACGGGTTTCTTTACGCTGGGCGCCGACAAGCCGTTCATTATGGTCGAGAACCTGGACACCTATGACGAGATCGTCAAGCTCCTGCGCGGCCGCAAGCACGCTAAGCTCTTTGGCACCAAGGTGGGTGGCGTGATCTTTGGCGGTGGCTGCAAGGCGAGCGTCTCGCATGCGTTGGATGATTATCTGGCCGAGATCGGCTATCGCTTTAATTATGTCTACTACGTGGGCGATATCGATCGAGAAGGTGCGCGCATTGTCGAGCAGACCCGTAACGCCAATGTGGTTGAGATTCGCCTGCATGCCGGCATGTATCGTGCCATGCTCGCCGAGCACAAGCGTCGCGTGAAGGCCGGCGGAGAGTGCGAGCCCGCGGCTGCCAACCAGGGTGTGCCGCAGAACCTGGCGGCGACGATCAAGGATCTGCCCATGGTCACGCGCGTACAGTTCCGCAACGTGCTGCGCGAGGGCGGACGCATTCCGCAGGAGATTCTGATGACCGCCGACTATCGGGATGGCGACTCGGGAAGCTTCGACCGCATGCTGAACAATTAGTTCCGCCGGCCCCGGGAGAGCGGGGACACCGACTTAGGTTTCCTGCTCTACAGTCCTGCTCACGACGGAGGCCACATTAAGTGGCCTCCTGTTCGTGCGGAACTCGCGATAAACCTAAGCCGGTGTCCCCGCTCTCCCGGGGGCTGTCGTGGCTTGGCCGTTGCACGCGGCTCGCTTTTCGGAACGGGGCTGACGGACACGTTCCGAAATCTACCACCGTCGCTGTGCAGGGTGTCTATAAAGAGCCGTGGCCAAAAAACATCAAATATGAGTACTGATACTCTTTTAGTAGCAGTAATTTTGACCACATTTAAGGTGATTTGACGTGTCGATCGAGCAGATAAGCTGCCGTATCTCCTCAAGTGTTCATTAAAGGAAGACCTTGATGCGAATAAATCTCATTAAGATCTTCTTTTATTAACGAAAATAATGTAGCTACAACGGTGACAGTACTCATATTTGCCGTTTTTTGGCCACAGTCCTTCGGAGGGTCCTCGAAAATAGTCCCGAGCCGGCACTTGGGGACGTTCCTATAATGCCGGCACTTAGGAGCGTCCCCAAGTGCCGACACCGCGTCTGCCTGCGGCGGCCGCGCCCCGCTGCATCGCTCCGCACCCTTGCGGGTTCGAATCCCTCCGCTTGGCGGCGTTGGCTCGATTTGCTTGACGTGAGGGGCTCTTGGCTGGTGTGGGACGGAGGGATTCCGCGTCCGCCTGGTCGGCGGCCGCGCCCCGCTGCGTCGCTTCGCTCCTTGCGTGCTGCGCTGGAAAACGCTTCGCGTTTCCTCAGCTCCGCACCCTTGCGGGTTCGAATTCCTCCGCTTGCCCACAAGAAAGCGCCCTGGGCCGTTATGGGCTTAGGGCGCTCAGTTTTAATGGCTGGGACGGAGGGATTCGAACCCCCAACAGCCGGCACCAAAAACCGGAGTTCTACCGTTGAACTACGTCCCAATGTGTGGTGTTGCCCAAAAGCAACTCGTCTAGTTTACCTAATCTGCGAGGGCATCGCAAACGCCGTCGAGTAGGCGTACGGCGAGCGTCTGCGCGTCGCTGGCCGTGAAGGTGCCGTTGTAGCGCGTCATGCCCGTGAGCTCAATGCGAATGCGAGCCGGCTTCTGCTGCGCGGCGACATTGGCGGTGCGGATGCGCTGGGCCAGGTTGTGGCACTCGGCGAGGGCAATCGTGGCGCGTGGCGCGGCGTCGGCGGGCAGCTCGTCGCTTGCGATCTCGAGCACCAGGTCAACGTCGGTTGGGACCTCGGAGTCGCAGAGCATCATGCCGCTGTTGTCGGTCGTTGCCGTGGCGATGTTCCACATGCGCGAAGCAACGCTGCGTGCGATGGGGTCCTCACCGATAACGGCGATCTGGAAGCGCTCGAGCACGTTGGCGGCGCGAGCAAAACCGATGCGGGACTCGGCTTCGGTGACCGAGGGCTTGCCCTCCCACACATGGTGCAGGCGGTTGATGTAGGCGTAGGTGTCCTGGAAGGCCATGCCGTCGGCAAACAGGCCGACATTTTCCTGGAACTGCTGCAGGGCGGCCTCGGTATGCGGACCAAAGTAGCCGTCGTCTTCGCCACAGGCAAAGCCCAAAACGTTGAGAGCGCGCTGCAGGGCCTGCACATCGGCGCCATGGAAATTGGGCATGCGCAGATACAGGGTGCGGTCGCCCAGCTTATACGAGGCGTCGACCAGGGCGCTCCAACAGGGGATATCGACGGCATGACCGGCAGCAAGGCCGCTGTCGAGCCTGAAGGTGCTGACGGCCTGCTCGGTGGTGGTGCCAAAGCGCTTGTCGACAACCTCGGCGTCATCGATTGTATAGCCGAGCTGCAGAAGGCGGGACTGAACATCCTCGACGGCTGCTCCCTGCATGCCCGTGGTAATAGGTTCCATGAACGAACCCCTTTCGGCGTACCATTCGTACTATTTTGAGCGCGTGTCGGATAGACAACGCGAGACAATGCATAAACATGCACTCAACAGTGTAGCAACTTGTACCCAAACGCGCTGCCCACAGGTTTTATGACCCCCGCTAGTTAAGACGCTCCACAAAGAAATCTGCCATTGAGAGGAAGAGCTCGCGCGCATGCGGGTCGAGCTCGACGCCTTCGATAGCGGCCTTGGCCTTAGCGGTCAGGTCGAGCGCATAGGTGTGGGCGTAATCGATGGAGCCGGTCTCCTGGAAGATCTCCACGGCGCGTGCGAGCTGCGCAGGGTCCTCGGTGCCCGAGGAAAGGATTGCCTCGATCTCGTCGTGATAGCGCTCGTCTGACAGGGCATGCACGGCAACGAGGGTGCGCTTGCCCTCGGTGATATCGGTGCGGAAGTCCTTGTTGGCGGCCTCCTTGGTGCCGATCAAGTTGAGCAGGTCGTCTTGAATCTGGAAGGCAAGGCCCGTGTGCAGCCCAAAGGCGCGCAGTGCCTCAATCTGCTCTTCGCTGCCGCCGCCGATAATGGCTCCGGCGGCAAGCGGCGTCGCTCCGCTGTAGTACGCGGTCTTGTGCGTCGCCATGTCCAGATAATCGTCGACCGAAATGTCAAAGCGCCCGTCGCGGACCCAGCCCAGGTCGAGCGCCTGGCCCTCGATGGTACGGACGATCATCTCGGTAAGCTCGTGGAGCACGCGAAGCTTCACGTCTGCGTTGAGCGTGGGGTCGTCGAGAACCGTCTTGGTGACCATGGTGAGCGCCAGGTCACCGCAGTTGATGGCAAGACCGGTGCCCTCGGTAAGGTGCATGCAGGGCTTGCCGCGACGAATCTGCCCGTTGTCGGCGATGTCGTCGTGGATGAGTGCGCCCGACTGAAAGTGCTCGATGGCCGCCGCTGCGCTGCGGGCGCTCTCAAAGCTGCCGCCTACCGCAGTGGCGGCGAGCATGCAGATGAGCGGGCGGTGGCGCTTGCCAGCGTTTGCCGTAAATGCCGAGAGCGGGGTATACAGGTAGCGCTCGATATCGGCGGAAGTCGCCTGTCCGTCAAAGAACGTGGCCAGATAGTCGTTAATCTGGTCAAAGTGCTGGGCTAAAAAGCTGGTAAACGGACTGGACACGGGTTCTCGCATTCTTTGATAGGTTGCATCGTTGCATTATGTAGACAACATATTGCCACATTAGGGCGTCGAGCGCGGCGGTTGAAGACGATTGGTCCATGCGGCCGCAAGTGCGGTAGGGGCTTGGCTAGATAAGCCCAAAGTGTTCGAGCGCGGTGACGACGCCGTCGTGGTCGATGCTGTCGGTGACATAGTCGGCCTTTTCCTTGAGGAAGTCCGGTGCGTTGCCCATGGCGATGCCAACGTCGACGGCGTTCATCAGCGAGACGTCATTGCTGGCGTCGCCGATGCCGTATACGGTTCCGTGGTGGGGATCGAGGGCGTCGAGTACGGACTGGATACCCTCGCGCTTGGTGCATTCGCGAGGCGAAATCTCGGTCACTTCGAGCTCGAGCTCGTTAAAGCAGAGCAGCGGCTCAAACGCTTGATCCTGAGCGATGCGGTTGGCAAGCGACGTGGACATTAAGATCTTGTAGGCGCTGTAATGTTGCAGCTGCGTAATTGCATCGCCCACGGTGCGGGCGTATCCCGGGGCGTCGGGCGCATCGGCACTCATGCGAACGACGCCATTGAGTCCCTCAAAACGAATCACTTCGTCCGATTGCTCAAGAATGGGAGCAAGGCGCTGCAGCATGCCGGGCGTCATCGCCAAATCGCGAATCACGTGTCCCTCAAGTTCGACATAGCCACCCGCGAGGCAGACGATGCCGGTCCAGGGCAGCTCGAGCAGCTTTGGATGGATGCAGCTCAGCGTGCGCCCTGTGCAGATAAACGCCATATTGCCCTTGGCGACAAAATCACGGATGGCTTGCGAGACCGCTTCATTGGGATAGGGGGAGAGGTCTCGCTCGCTCTCGGGAAGCTCTTGTGCCACTCGAGGGTCTTGCCAGGCGAGTGTTCCGTCGATATCGAAGAAGCAGATATCGCCGCGCTTATGGGCTGCGCTGGCGGCAGGGGAGGCCGAGGTGGTGGGCGCAAATCCCGGCTCGAGGCCCATGATCTGGTCAAAATGCTCTTTAACGCGGGGAACGGAGATGCCAATAATCACCTGGGCGGTCTTGCCCGTAATGATGAGGCCCTTGGCGCCCGCCGCGACGAAGGCTGCGTTGTCTGCGACAACGGAAGGTTCTGCGACCTCAACGCGCAGACGCGTGGCGCAATTGGTCGCTCCTACAATATTGCTAACGCCACCCAAGAGCGCAACGACTTGCTCAGCAAGCAGATGATCTTGGGATGATTGGTTGTCGGTGCCGTTTTGGGCCGCGCCTTCTTTGGCAGAGCTTTTTCCCGTCAGACGTGCGAGCGCCGCATCGCTGGCGATATGATCCTCGCGGCCTGGGGTTTTTAGGTCGAAAGCCAGAATGAGGCCCCGGAAGACCAGAAAAAAGACAGCGCTAAACATCAGACCGATACCGAGCGCCAAAAGGTAGGAGCCGGCATGCATTCGCATGAGTGGGATGAAGTTGAAGGCCGTCATTTCCATGAGACCGCCCGAGAAGATGCCGACGATGCCAAAGAAGTTCATGGTCATGGCAAGGCAGGAGGACAGGACGGCGTAGAGCAAAAAGAGTCCGGGATAGGTGAACATAAAGAGAAACTCGAGCGGCTCGGTGACGCCGCAGACCACCGAGGCGACGATGGCGGGCAAAAGGATGACCTTAAGGCCGGCGCGGCGTTCGGGTTTGGCGGTGAAATAGAATGCTGCCGCGATGGCGGGAAGGCCAAAGAGCTTGCCCCAGCCGGTGGCGGTAAAACCTGCCCAGGGCGCAAGTTCATTTAAAGGGCGCGTGCTATGGGAGAGAATGGGGAGCAGGTTGGTCCACGTGGCGTAAATACCGTCGTGAATGACCAGATTGTCGTAATAGATGGGCATATAGAGCAGATGGTGCAGCCCCATGGGCTCGAGCGCTCGCTCCAAAAACACAAAGATGCCCACGCCGAAGGGGCCGACGCCCGCAAGTGCGTGGCGCAGCGTTTCAGTCACAGCGTATGCGAAAGGCACGATGGCGGCCGAGATGGCGGCAAGGGCAAACACGGCAAAAAAGCTGATGAGGTAGACCAGCGAGGAACCCGAGAAGGTGCCGAGCCAATCGGGAACCTTGGCATCGTAGAAGCGGTCATGGATCGCGACGACGGTTGCCGACACCGCCAGCGGGCCGATAATGCCGGTGTCGAGCGTCTTGATGCCGTCGATGACGGTGATGCCGCTAGCGGAGGTCAAAAACGACGGGTACTTAAGCCCAAGGTTGTCTCCGCTCAGCTTAATGATCTCGCTCAAAAAGAAACAGTAGGCAAAATAGGCTACGAGCGCCTCGAGGCAGCAGCGTGCCGGTTGCTTTTGGGCAAGGCCGATAGGCAGCGCTACGGCAAAAAGGAGTGGAAGGCGCTTAAAGACCGTCCACGAGCCGCGCTGAATGATAGTCCAGAAAACGTACCAGGGGGTTCCGTATACGGCGAGGTCGCCGACGATATCCACGGTCGTTGCGAGGGCGGAGATGCCGACCATGAGGCCTGATATAGAAAACAGCATGGCGGGCGCGAACATGGCTCCGCCAAAACGTTGGATTTTCTGCAGCATAATATGCCTTTCGGATGCAACATGCTGTGCGAGCAAGAACGTTTAAACAATGAACTCATTGTAGAGGACTGGCTGCTTGCCGCATTGACGGTTTTGATTCGGTCCGATTTGGGTTTCGGGGGAACCGTCGACGGTAAATAATCCGTGCTTTACCGATAATCGGTTTAAACAACTTTAAGAAATGCTATCGTGCCTAGCCATACATATTCATTAGAGGTGAAATCATGCCAAAAGCGATTTACGAAGGAATCTACCGCGAGATCCGTTCGCGCATCATCAACGGGACCTATGCGTTTCAGGAGATGCTGCCAACCGAAGCCGAGCTGACCGCGGAGTTTGGCTGCACGCGCAATACCGTTCGACGCGCCTTGAGCATGCTGGCCGACCAGATGTTTGTGCAGCCTATACACGGTAAGGGCGTGCGCGTTATTTGGCTTAAGGGCGAAACCGACATGCTGGGCGCACTCGAAGAGGTTGAGTCGTTTGGCGAGTTCGCAAAACGCAACAATGCCGTCGCATCGACCGAGGTCAAGTCTTTTGAACATTTGATTTGCACTGAGCAACTCTCACGTCGCCTGGGCTTTAAGGTGGGCGAGGAGCTGATTCGCGTAGTGCGTGTCCGAAGCCTCAACGGCAGCGCGCGCCAAGTGGACCATGGCTACTTTTTGGCGTCGATCGCCAAGGGCCTGACCCCCGAGATCGCGGCGGATTCTATCTACGGCTATCTGGAGCACAAGCGCGGCGTCAAAGTGATGGCGAGCCGTCGTACGGTGAGTGTCGAGCTCGCCAACGATGAAGACTGCAGCTATCTGGACCTCGGCAAGTACAACTGCGTCGCCGTTATGGAGAGCCAGTCGTACACCTCGGACGGCATCTTGTTCGAGGTCACGCATGCCCGCACACACCCCGAGATCTTCCATTACCGCGTCAATTCCAAGCGATAGCCGGCTAGCTCGCAGCCTGACGAGACTCATGCCCTCAAAGCGAAAACGCCCGGTCAAACCGACGATGCATCGGCTTGATCGGGCGTTTTCTCTGCATTCGATAACAAATAATTGTTTATACAAAACTTGTCAAGTATCAAGTCGAAATTACCGTTCACCGAA
This sequence comes from Collinsella sp. AF19-1LB, assembly GCF_003459655.1. Lineage (NCBI taxonomy): Bacteria > Bacillati > Actinomycetota > Coriobacteriia > Coriobacteriales > Coriobacteriaceae > Collinsella > Collinsella sp. AF19-1LB. The sequence continues at coordinate 21,037 of NZ_QRWO01000027.1, read as the reverse complement.
GTTTTTCTACCGCTCTAGTAATACTTGTTCAAACAACTAGCCAAATAGCGTATTGTACAAGTCAGCAAAAGGGGCAAAGTCCCCGAGCCAATCTCCGAAGGCGGCGGCAAAGGGTGCCGCCACGGTGTGAAAGGGTGGATTGTAATGAAGAACGAAATGAGCAGAAGGCAGTTCCTGGGCTTTGCTGGTTCCGCGGCTGCGGTTCTTGGTCTGGGCCTCGTGGGCTGCGGTGGTTCTGCCGGCTCTGGCTCCTCTGCTTCTGGTGACGCTGCCGAGGTCTACTTCCTCCAGTTCAAGCCCGAGGTCGACAAGGAGTGGAAGGAGATCGCCAAGGCGTACAAGAAGGAGAAGGGCGTCGAGGTCAAGATCGTGACCGCCGCCTCCAACACCTACGAGGAGAAGCTCAAGTCCGAGATGTCCAAGAGCTCCGCTCCGACGCTGTTCCAGGTCAACGGCCCCACCGGCCTTAAGAACTGGAAGGACTACTGCGCCGATCTTTCCGACACCAAGCTCCGCGGCGAGCTCATCGACGACTCCCTGGCGCTGCAGTCCGACGGCAAGGATCTGGGTATCGACTGGGTTCAGGAGAGCTACGGCATCATTTACAACAAGGAGCTCCTCGAGAAGGCCGGCTACAAGGCCGAGGACATCAACTCCTTCGACAAGCTGAAGGCTTGCGCCGATGACATCCAGGCCCGCAAGGACGAGCTCGGCGTTGACGGTGCCTTCACTTCCGCCGGTATGGATGACTCCTCCAGCTGGCGCTACACCACGCACCTCGCCAACCTCCCGCTCTACTACGAGTTCGAGAAGGAGCACAATCAGGAGGACGACGAGATCAAGGGCGAGTATCTCGACAACTTTAAGCAGATCTTCGACCTGTACATCACCGACTCCACCTGCGATCCTTCGCAGCTCGCCTCCAAGACCGGTGACGACGCCACCAACGAGTTCGCAACCGGCAAGGCCGTCTTCTATCAGAACGGCTCTTGGGCCTACGCCGACCTCACCAAGGCCGGTATGGCCGACGACCAGCTCGGCATGCTGCCGATCTACATCGGCGTCGACGGCGAGGAGAACCAGGGCCTGTGCTCCGGCGGCGAGAACTACTGGTGCGTCAGCTCCCAGGCTTCCGAGGATGCCCAGAAGGCCACCGAGGACTTCATGTATTGGTGCGTCACTTCTGACACCGCCACCAGCATCATCGCTGACAAGATGGGTCTGACCGCCCCGTTCAAGAGCGCTAAGGAGACCACCAACGTCTTCTCTCAGCAGGCCGTTGCTATGGCCAAGGACGGCAAGAAGACCGTCGCTTGGGACTTCGTTTACATCCCCTCCGAGGAGTGGAAGAAGAACCTCAAGCAGGCTCTCATCGCTTATGCTGCCGACAACACCAAGTGGGACGGCGTCAAGAACGCCTTCGTCGATGGCTGGAAGACCGAGAAGGCTGCTTCCGAGTAAGCAGTTGCTGCCCAAGCTATCTGATTAGCGACAGGGGGCGGGCAGACGTAGGTTTGCCCGCCCCCTGCATATTGAAAGGACCCTTCTATGGGCAAAGCACTCAAGCGCTGGTGGCCGCTCTTTATGCTGCCCACGTGCCTGGCGTTTATGATCGGGTTCGTGATTCCCTTTATCCAGGGTTTCTATCTCTCGTTCTGCCAGTTTATTACCATCAATAACGCGCACTTTGTCGGTATCGAGAACTACGTGCGCGCGCTGTCCGATCCGCAGTTTGCCACGTCGTTCTTCTTTACCGTGGCGTTTGCCTTCCTGTCGACGGTGCTCATCAACGTGATCGCGCTGGCCATTGCGCAGGCGCTCACTCGCAAGGCGCTCAAGGGCACCAACATCTTCCGTACGATTTTCTTTATGCCTAACCTGATTGGCGGCATTGTACTGGGTTACATTTGGCAGATTCTGATCAACTGCCTGCTCTCCAACGTGGGTGCCCAGCTTATCGCCCTCAACTCCGCCGCTGGCTTCTGGGGCCTTATCATCCTGACCCTGTGGCAACAGGTCGGCTACATGATGATCATCTACATCGCCGGTCTGCAGTCCATTCCGTCTGACTACATCGAGGCCGCCAAGGTCGATGGCGCTACGGCATGGCAGACGTTTTGGAAGGTTAAGATCCCCAACCTGATGCCGACCATCACCATCTGCCTGTTCCTGTCCATCACCAACGGCTTTAAGCTGTTCGACCAGAACCTCGCCCTTACCGGTGGCGCCCCGGCGCACTCCACCGAGATGCTCGCCCTGAACATCTACAACACGTTCTATTCGCGTGCTGGCATCGCATGGCAGGGCATCGGTCAGGCCAAGGCAGTTATCTTCTGCATCCTGGTTGTCGCTATTTCTATGATCCAGCTTAAGGCCACGAGGTCCAAGGAGGTGCAGCAGTAATGAAACGCGATAAGGCTATCAACCGCGCGCTCTCGATCTTCTTTACGATCCTGTCGCTCGCATGGATCTACCCCGTGTTCATGATTGCGCTCAATTCCTTTAAGAAAGCGACCGCAATCAGCACCACCACGGCGTTCGATCTGCTCACGCCCGAGACGTTCAACGGCCTCGCAAACTACGTGCACGCTCTGAACGAGCAGGGCTTTGCCTCGGCGTTTATGTACTCGCTCATCATCACAGTCACGTCGGTCGTGCTGATTCTGGTGTGCTGCTCCATGTGCGCTTGGTACGTGGTGCGCGTCAACAGCAAGATCTCGAACTTCTTCTATTACCTGTTCGTGTTCTCGATGGTTGTACCGTTCCAGATGCTCATGTTTACGCTGTCCAACCTGGCGGACCGCATCGGCTTCAACACGCCGTTTAACATCTGCTTCATCTACCTTGGTTTTGGCGCGGGCCTCGCGGTCTTTATGTTCGCCGGCTTTGTAAAGAACATCCCGCTCGAGATCGAAGAGGCGGCCATGATCGACGGCTGCAACCCGGTCCAGGTGTTCTTTAAGATCGTCCTTCCCATCATGAAGCCCACCTATCTTTCGGTCGGCATCCTCGAGACCATGTGGGTCTGGAACGACTACCTGCTGCCCTACCTTACGCTCGACTCCACTAAGTACAAGACCATTCCTATCTTGATCCAGTACTTCCGTGGCGGCTATGGCCACGTCGAGCTCGGCCCCATGATGGCATGCATCATGATGGTCGTCATCCCCATCGTCATCATGTACATCTTCTGCCAGAAGTACATCATTGACGGCGTTGTGGCAGGTGCCGTCAAGGGCTGATGCCGTAACTGTTTTGCAAGTTTTGGCGGCTCCCCTCAGCGCGGCGCCGCGTATCGAAAGGTAGAGACATGGCCGAGATCGTTCTCAAACATGTTCAGAAGGTGTATCCCAACAACGAGTCAAAAAAGAAGGGCTTCTTTGGCAAAAAGAAGAAGACCGAGGAGAAGAAGCACAACCTCAAGGTTACCGAGGACGGTGTGCTCGCTGTAGAGGACTTCAACCTCACCGTTCACGACCAGGAGTTCATCGTCCTCGTTGGCCCCTCTGGCTGCGGTAAGTCCACGACGATGCGCATGGTCGCCGGCCTGGAGGACATTACCTCGGGCGACGTGCTCATCGACGGCAAGCGCGTCAACGACGTGGCGCCCAAGGACCGCGACATCGCCATGGTGTTCCAGAGCTACGCTCTGTACCCCAATATGACGGTGTACGAGAACATGGCATTTACGCTCGAGCTCAAGAAGGTCCCCAAGGACGAGATCGACCGCAAGGTTCGCTCTGCTGCCGAGATCCTGGGCATTACCGAGTATCTCGACCGTAAGCCTAAGGCGCTTTCGGGTGGCCAGCGCCAGCGCGTCGCCATCGGCCGCGCCATCGTGCGAGACCCCAAGGTCTTCCTGATGGACGAGCCGCTGTCCAACCTGGACGCCAAGCTTCGTAACCAGATGCGTGCCGAGCTCATTAAGCTGCGCCACGAGATCAAGGGCACGTTCATTTATGTTACTCACGACCAGACCGAGGCTATGACCCTCGGTGACCGTATCGTGGTCATGAAGGACGGCGTCGTCCAGCAGATCGCCACCCCGCAGGAGGTCTTCAACCATCCCGCGAACATCTTCGTCGCCGGCTTTATCGGCGTGCCGCAGATGAACTTCTTCGATGCCCAGCTGGTGCGCTCGGGCAACGGCTTTACCGTCAAGACCGAGGATATGAACGTGGCGCTCGCCCCCGAGACCTGCGCTCAGCTTGCTCTCAACTGGGACGGCGGCGACGTGAAGGAGATCACGGCCGGCGTGCGTCCCGAGCAGATTCTGCTTGCCGACAAGGACGAGGAGGGCGCGCTCCAGGGTACCGTCGAGGTGACCGAGCTCATGGGTTCGACCGAGCATGTCCACGTGACCGCTCCCGATGGCCAGTTCGTCCTGATCATTCCCGTTGTCGACCTTGAGGCCAAGGGCGCGCTCAAGGCAGGCGACCCCATCTGGTTCAAGTTCGAGAAGAACGCGACCCACCTCTTCGATAAGGTCTCTGGCAAGAACCTTATCTAGGCCCGATCCAATCAGGCCCTCCTTTTGGGCGACTGCGGCTTTGCCATCCTTTTGCCGTGGTCACATATAAGGCTCCCCTCCCGTCCACTGGGCGAGAGGGGAGCCTTTCTTTGTGTTGGGGCTTTCCGTCTGTCAGTTTGTCTTGATCTGTAACAGGTAGGGCCGATTTCGGACGTTAGATGTTACAGATCGAGACGGTTCCGCTGAGCTAACCATTTCATCTAAATCTGTAACACCAAAGGCGAATTTCACCTGCTAGATGTTACAGATTGAGATAAACCCAAGGGGAGGGGCCGGTATGTCTCAATCTGTAACAGCTGGGACCGTTTTGGTTGAGTAGTTGTTATGGATCGAGATTGTTTGGCCGAGTCGGATCACAGGGTAACGTGCGGGCACAAAAAACGGAGCCGCGTTGCCGTGGCTCCGTTTTCAAGAGGATGGGCGATGAAACCGAATTAGCTCAGGTGCCAGATCTCGTCGTTGTACTGGGAGATCGTACGGTCGGACGAGAAGGTGCCGGCGTTGGCGATATTGATGAGCGCCTTGCGCATCCAGGCGTCCTGGTCCTCGTAGTCGGCCAGCACGCGCTCCTTGGTCTGGATGTACTCCTCAATGTCGAGCAGGGCCATAAACCAGTCCTTGCCCTTAATGTCGTCGTGCAGGCGCTGCAGGCGCTCGGCGTTGCCGGTTGCCATAAAGGCCGGGTTGGTGATGAAGTCCACCAGCAGTTTAATGCCGGGCTTGCGGTAGAGCGCACCGGCGTTGTAGGTGCCGTCGGCGTAGAGCTGCTCGACCTGTTTGGACGAGGCACCAAAGGTATAGATGTTCTCGTCGCCCACGAGCTCGGCAATCTCCACGTTGGCACCGTCGAGCGTGCACAGGGTTAGGGCGCCGTTGAGCATGAACTTCATGTTGGAGGTGCCGCTCGCCTCCTTGGAGGCCAGGCTGATCTGCTCGGAGATGTCAGCGGCGGGGATCACGCGCTCGGCGGCGGTGACGTTGTAGTTCTCGATCATGACAACCTGCAGGTAGGGAGCCACGTCGGGGTCGTTTGCAATCCACTGCGACAGCGTCAGGATCAGATGGATGATGTCCTGCGCGATAGTGTAGGCAGGCGCCGCCTTGCCGCCAAAGATGATGGTGACGGGGTGCTTAGGCCTGTTGCCGTTCTTGATATCGAAGTACTTCCAGATGATGTAGAGCGCGAGCATCTGTTGACGCTTGTACTCGTGGATGCGCTTGACCTGGACGTCGATGATGGCGTTGGAGGGAATGGTCACGCCCTGCTCGAGCGCCATGAACTGGCGCATGATGGCCTTGGCCTCGACCTTGGTGGCGGCCAGGCGCTCAAGAACGTCCTTGTCGTCGGCGAACTTGGCGAGTTTGCTCAGATCGCCGGTGCTGCGCCAGTCGGTGCCGATTACATCGTCGAGCAGGCTGGCGAGCGCGGGGTTGGCTCCATGGATCCAGCGGCGGAAGGTGATGCCGTTGGTCTTGTTGGAGAACTTCTCGGGATAGATCTCGTAGAACGGATGAAGCTCGGTGTCCTCCAGGATCTTGGTGTGGAGGGCGGCTACGCCATTGATGGAGAAGCCAAAGTGGATGTCCATGTGGGCCATGTGGACGGTGTCGTATTCGTCGATGACGGCGACGCGCGGGTCATCGTGCTCGGCCTTCGCGATCTCATCGAGCTTGACGATAATGTCGGCGATGGCAGGGGAGACCTTCTGCAGGCTGACGAGCGGCCACTTCTCGAGCGCCTCGGCAAGAATCGTGTGGTTAGTGTAGGCGACCATGGAGCGTACGATGGTCACGGCCTCGTCAAACTCGATGCCATGCTCGGTGGTGAGCAAGCGAATGAGCTCGGGGATGACCATGGTGGGGTGCGTGTCGTTAATTTGGACCACGGCGTAGTCGGCCAGATCGTGCAGGTTGCTGCCGCGCTCGATGGCCTCGTCGATCAGGAGCTGGGCGGCGTTGCTCACCATGAAGTATTCCTGGTAGATGCGAAGCAGGCGGCCCTGCTCGTCGGAATCGTCGGGGTAGAGGAACAAGGTGAGGTTTTTGGCGATCTCGGTCTTGTCGAAGTCGATGGAGCTGCCGGGGACCAGGCCGTCGTCGACGCTCGCCAGGTCGAACAGGCGCAGACGGTTCTTGGTGGGCTGGCCGTAACCGGGCACGTCGATGTTGACGAGCTTGGAGGTAACGGCAAAATCGCCGAACTCGACGGTGTAGGAGCGGTCGTCGTCGACTAGGATGTCCTGCTCACCGAGCCACTCGTCGGGGACGGCCTTCTGCTGGTTGTCGACAAAGCGCTGACGGAACAGGCCGTAGTGATAGTTGAGGCCCACGCCATCGCCGGTCAAGCCCAGCGTGGCGATGGAATCCAGGAAGCATGCGGCCAGGCGGCCCAGGCCGCCGTTGCCGAGCGACGGCTCGACCTCGAACTCCTCGATCTTGTTGAGGTCGTGGCCGGCAGCGGTGAGCTGGTCTTTAACCTCGGCATAGATGCCAAGGTCGATCATGTTGTTGATCAGCAGTTTTCCAATCAAAAACTCAGCAGAGATGTAGTAGAGCTTTTTCTTGCCATTGTTGAGTGGGCAGGCAGCAGAGCGCTCCTGCACGAGCTTGACCAGCAGTTTGTAAATGCGGCGGTCATCGAGTTGCTCGAGCGAAGTTCCAAAGGACTGCTCGGCAAGATCCGCAAGATTGATACAGGGCATGTTTCCTCCTGTGGCGAGTTGACGACATGTCAGAAATTCAAAAGAAGCCCGCGCGAGGGGATTGGAGTGGCCTCGCGCGGGAAAAGCGGTCGCGTCCGCACGGTGGGGTGGGGTCGGGCGCGGTGGCTCCTATTGAGGAAGCTCGATTTCGGCTTCCGATGGGATGCGGAAGTAGGTCTCGGTCCAGTCGGTGAGTTTATGCTCGAGCTCGCGGGTGATGGCGCCATCGAGCATGCGCCAGGTCCAGTTGCCGCCCAGCGTGGCAGGGGTGTTGATGCGCGCCTCATTGCCCAAGTTGAGCAGGTCCTGCATGGTGTAGATGCACGTGTCGCTTACGCTGGCGGCGATGGTGCGATTGAGTGCATCTGCCATGGGTTCGCCGGCCTGCTGATGGGTGTACAGGGCCGCCTGCTCGCGCTGACGCGGGGTGGCCGTTCCCTCAAACCAACCGCGCGCCGTCTCGTTGTCGTGTGTGCCCACATAGGCGACGGTGTTGGCAATGTAGTTGTGCGGCAGGTAGTACGAGTTGGTGCCCTCAAAGGCAAACTGCAAGATCTTCATGCCGGGGAAGCCCGAGTTGTCGCGCATGTCGATGACGCCGGGGGTGAGGAAGCCCAGGTCTTCGGCGATGATGGGCAGCGTGCCGAGCTTTTCCTCGAGCGTCTTGAAGAACTTGAGGCCGGGGCCCTGCGTCCACGAACCGTAGGACGAATCGGGTGAGGAGAACGGCACCTCCCAATAGGCCTCGAAGCCGCGGAAGTGATCCAGGCGGATGACATCGTACATGTCGAGGGCGGCGCGGATGCGGCCCTCCCACCAGGAGAAACCGTCCGACTCCATGGCGTCCCAGTCGTAGATGGGATTGCCCCAGTACTGGCCGGTGGCAGAGAACTGGTCGGGCGGCGTGCCGGCGACACTCACAGGATTACCGGCGGCGTCGATCTTAAAGAGCTCGGGCGTGGCCCACATCTCGACGGAGTCGCGTGAGACATAGATGGGCAGGTCGCCGATGATCAGGATGTCGCGCTCGTTGGCATAGGCCTTGAGGCGGCTCCACTGACGATCGAAGAAGTATTGCGTCATCTGGTGGTAGAGCATGCGCGCGGGATGGGCGGCGCAGACCTTGGCAGAGGCCTCACCGCGGGTACGAAGCTCTGCGGGCCACTCCCAAAATGCCTTGAGCCCGCACTCCTCCTTCACGGTCATAAACTCGCAGTAGGGGATGAGCCAGTCTTCGTTGGTTTGGACAAAGTCGTCGAAGTCGGCCGGCTTGTCGGCGGCAAAGCGCTCGGCGGCGCGGTCGAGAATCTGACGACGGCCACCAAAGATGGCGCCATAGTCGACATTGCTGGGGTCAGCGCCCAGGTATACGCCGTCGATATCGCGCTGCTCCAGGTAACCTGCCTCGATAAGCTCGGCAAAGTCAATGAAGTTAGGGTTGCCCGCGCGGGCCGAGAACGACTGGTAGGGCGAATCGCCATAGCTGGTCGTCGTAAGGGGCAGAATCTGCCAGTAATGTTGTTTGCACGAGGCGAGAAAATCGACGAAGTCGTAGGCATTCCAGCCAAAGCCGCCGATTCCGTATGGTCCGGGCAGAGATGAGACGGGCATGAGGACGCCGCTTGCACGCTCCATGAATGCGCTCACCAACCTTCTTGTTGTGGGGTCGGCCTGCCGATGGGTGTGCAGTCCGCCTCCGATGTTCTGATTCGATATGCCTATTGTAAAACATGTTGTTTAAACATGTACAGGCAAGATATAAAAGTTGGTCGATTTTCGGCGAATGGTTACATGCCGTGAAAAAGCCCCGACCTCACAACGTGAGATCGGGGCAAGAGCGGTATGTAGGTTTTTGCTACTCAGCGTCGGCGAAGCCGTTGGGGTTGTGGCTCTGCCAGTTCCAGCTATCGCGGCACATATCCGCGATGTCGTACTGGGCCTTCCAGCCCATCATGCGCTCGGCCTTGGAGGCATCGCACCAGTTGGCGGCGATATCGCCGGCGCGGCGCTCGCGAATCACATAGGGCAGCTCCTTGCCGCAGGCCTTGGAGAAGGCGGCGATGACCTCGAGCACCGAGGTGCCGGTGCCGGTGCCCAGGTTAAAGATCTCGACGCCGGTCTTGCCGTTCATCCAGTTGAGGGCGGCAACGTGGCCCGAGGCCAGGTCGCAAACGTGGATATAGTCGCGCACGCCCGTGCCGTCGGGAGTGGGGTAGTCATTGCCAAAGACCTGAACGGCCTCGAGCTTGCCCACGGCAACCTGCGCGACATAGGGCACCAGGTTGTTGGGGATGCCCTTGGGGTCCTCGCCGATCAGGCCCGACGGATGGGCGCCGATGGGGTTGAAGTAGCGGAGCAGCACGACGTCCCACTCGGGGTCGGCGGTGTGGACGTCCATAAGGATCTGCTCGATCATCCACTTGGTCCAACCATAGGGGTTGGTCGCGGGCTTCTTAGGATCCTCCTCGGTGACGGGCGGGTTGTCCGGGTCGCCGTAGACGGTCGAGGAGCTCGAGAAGATGATGGACTTGCAGCCATGGTTGCGCATGACGTCGATGAGCACCAGGGTGTTTTCGATGTTGTTGTGGTAGTACTCGACGGGCTTGCTCACCGACTCGCCGACGGCCTTAAAGCCGGCAAAGTGGATGACGCGGTCGATCTGATGGGTGTCGAAGATCTTGTTCATGGCCTCGCGGTCGAGCACGTTGGCCTCGTAGAAGGTGAGGTTTTTGGCAGCCTCTTCGCCCACGATGGTCTTGACGCGGTCGACGGCGACGGCGCTGGAGTTGGAGAGGTCGTCGACGATGACGACCTGATAGCCGCCCTCGAGCAGCTGAACGACGGTGTGCGAGCCGATAAAGCCGGCGCCACCGGTAACGAGGACGCAGGTGTCTTTGGGGTCGAGTGCTTTGGACATGTAGTCTCCTATCGAATCAGGAACACTTCTTGTGGGGAGTATAGCGCAGGCAGGGGTACCAAGAACGTGCGCGGCAGGAAAAGCAGATGAGCATGCTAACGTACTCATGGAAATGTTTGGCGTGGGCATAACCTTGACTTTGACGTTTGCATACGAGCCGCCGACCATACGGTTTGCTGCCGTTCGTGGAAATCGTTGGGATGCGCCGGATGTACGCTAATATGTATGAGTTGAGCGACATATAAATAAACATGTAACGGAGTAGATATGTCACCAAACAGCGATTCCATCCTTTCCCAGGAGCTTTCGCGTCGCACTGCCCTCAAGGCCCTGTTCGGCGCAGCTTCTGCAGCCGTTCTTTTTGGTCTGCCCGCTCGCGCCCATGCTGCGGAGGCCACCAAGGAAACCACCGACAAACTCAATGCGGCCCAGGCTCAGCTTGACGAGGTCCAGGCCCAGCTCGACAGCATCGCAAATGAATACGCGGCGCTGGCCAACAAGAACGCCCAGACCCTCAACGATATCGAGGGCGTACAGGGCCAGATTGACAGTACGCAGGCGCAGATTGACGAAAAGAAGGCCGAGCTCAAAAAGAAGCGCGACGATCTTTCCGATCGCGTTTCCGCCAGCTATAAGTCGGGCGGCACCAACATCCTGTCGCTGCTGCTCGCCTCGGGTTCGTTTGAGGAGCTCGTCGCCAATGCGCACTATGTTGAGAAGATCAACAAGAGCGACCGCGACGCCATCGAGGACATTCAGACCATCCAGGAAGAGCTCGATGCGCAAAAGACCGAGCTCGAGTCGCAGAAGGCCGACTTGGAGAAGCTCAAGGACCAGCAGACTGCCCAGATGCAGGATATGCAGGCCAAGCAGCAAGAGGTCCAGACCGTGCTGAGCGGTCTTTCCGACGACGTCAAGGAGCTCATGGCTCAGCGCGATTCAGAGATTCTCGCTGCCGCCCAGGCCGAGGAAGCTGCCAAGAAAGCCGCCTCCGCTGCCGCGGCCGCCGCGAACAAGAACAATTCCTACTCGGGTGGTTCGAGCTCGGGCGGTGGATCGTATGCGCCCGGAACTCCGCAGCAGAATGCCGGCTCGGGCAAGCAGCAGGCCGTCGTCAACGCGTGCTACTCCACGCCTTCGCCGGGTCAGAACTGGTGCGCGGCGTGGGTTACCAATGTCTTCCGTAAGGCCGGCGTTGGCTACTTTGGCGGTAACGCGTGCGATATGTTTAACGCCTGGTGCTATAGCTCCGACCGCTCGGCGCTGCAGGTGGGCATGATTGTTGCCGACTCATCGCATAGCGGTACCGGCATACCGGGTCTGATCTATGGCCACGTGGGCATCTATGTTGGCGGCGGCATCGTTATGAGTAACGAGGGCGCCATCACGTCGAGGTCGCTTGACTCGTTCATTGGGTTCTACGGCACTGGCTCTGGCGTGCGCTGGGGCTGGCTTGGCGGTATTGCGCTGTCGTAGCTGCGGTTTGGTCCGGGACAGTCCGAGAGGCATAAGGTTGCCTGCTCGGGCAGTCCTGCTCGCACGGAGAGCACATTAAGTGCTCTCCGGCTCGTGCGGAACTCGCGATCAACCTTATGCCTCTCGGACTGTCCCGGCCCTCTCGGGTCCTGAGCGCGATACACCGGACTGGTTGTCTGATATAAAGATGGCGAAGGCCCCTTTCGGGGCCTTCTTTGTTTAGAGGAATTCGCCTACTCGGTGGACTTCGGGTTCGAGGTCCACGTCGAATTGGTCTTTGACGGTTGTTTGGATGTGGCGGATGAGTTCGTCGACATCGGCGGCGGTGGCGTGGTCGGCGTTGACGATGAAGCCGCAGTGCTTTTCGCTCACCTGCGCGCCGCCAATGGCGTGTCCTCGCAGGCCGGCGTCCATGATGAGCTTGCCGGCAAAGTGGCCCTCGGGGCGCTTGAAGGTGGAGCCGGCACTCGGCATGTCGAGCGGCTGCTTGTCCTCGCGGCGCTGGCGGTAGTCGTCCATGTCGGCCTTGATCATCGCGGCGTTGCCCGGGGCGAGATTGAAAGTGGCCGAAAGCACGATGAAACCGTCGTCGGCAATGCGGCTCTTGCGATAGCCCAGGTTGAGCTCATCGACATCGAACTCGATAATGCTGCCGCTACCGCGGGTGCCGTCGTCGAGCATGCGGGCGGGCTTGTAGACGCGCACAGACCCCAGCACATCGGCCATGCAGGCACCGTAGGCACCGGCGTTCATGTAGCAGGCGCCGCCGACCGATCCGGGGATGCCCGAGATGGGCTCCATGCCGGTGAGACCGGCCTCGGCTGCTGCCGCGGCGACATCGGAAAGCAGGGCGCCGGCTGCCGCCGTGACGTGCGTGCCATCGACGGTGATGTTGGAGAGGCCTTCGCCCAGTGCCACGACGACGCCGCGGATGCCTTTGTCGCCGACGAGCAGGTCGGAGCCGTTGCCCACGATGGTGAGGGGCAGGTCGCAGCGATAGCAGGTATCGAGTGTGGCGACGAGGCCCTGCTCTGTATCGGGCGTGACAAAGACGTCGGCCGGGCCGCCGATCTTAAACGTGGTGTGCTCGCGCATGGGCTCGCTCATGAGTACGTTGTCCTCGCCGGCAACGCCGGCGAGCGCGCAGAGCAGGTCCTCGTTAAAAAAGTCGTTCTCGTGCATGCGAATATCCGCCTTTTGGTGGTTGTTGTCATAAATCGATTGCAATATACCCCACCTGGACGGATTTGGTGCGCTGACGGCGATAAAACAGCCGTCCACCGGATTGGTAAAGTGTTTATCACCGAGGTAGATGGGCAGTCGCTATACTTTCAAGAGATTGCGCGTAAACTCGGAAGGAGCGAGATGGCCAACAAAGTCACCCTCAAGCAGATCGCCCAGGAGGTGGGGCTTTCCCCTTCGTCGGTCTCGCTTGTTCTCAATAATCGGCCCTGTCGCATCTCGGAAGAAAACCGCAAGCTTATCAAGGAGGTTGCGGCGCGCAACCACTATGTTCCTAACCAGATCGCGCGCAGCCTGGTCATGCGCGAGTCGCGCACACTGGGCCTTATCGTTCCCAATATCGAGAGCCGCTTTTTTGCCTCGCTCGCCGGCAGCTTGGAAAAGCGCTGCCGCGAGGACGGTTACGCGCTCTTTATTACCAGCTCGGGTGGAAGCGCCGATGACGATCTGGAACTGCTGCGCCAGCTGGTGACGCGCGGCGTCGACGGCGTCTTTCTGGTAGTGGGTGACGAGTTCTCCGACGATCGCGCCCTGCGCGAGGAAGTGAGCCATCTGCCCATCCCTGCCGTGATGGTCGACCGCGCCATTGAGGGCCTCGAGTGCGACAAGGTGATGTTCGACCACGAGATGGGCGGCTACATGGCCACCCGCTATCTGATCGAGCAAGGCCACCGTCGCATCGCCTGTCTGGTTAACGCGCGTCGCTCCAATACGGGTCGCAAACGACTCGCCGGTTACGAGCGCGCGCTGCGCGAGGTGGGACTGCCCATCGACGCGCGCCTGGAGTTTGAGAGCGAATATTACATCCCGAGTGCCTATGAGGCCTCGGAGGCGGTGCTTGCAACCGATGCCACCGCCGTGTTCGCAAGCTCGGATAACATTGCCCTCGGTCTGCTCAAGCGCTTGCACGAGATGGGGAAGAGCATCCCAGGCGATATCTCGGTCGTAAGCTATGACAACTCGGCGGCCGACGTTCTCTTTGAGCCGGCGCTGACCGCGATTGAGCAGGACCCTGGTGTCCTTGCGGAGCATGCTTTTGGCTGCATGTCCAAGCGTCTTGCCGGTAGGGGCGGCAGGCGTGCCGAAGAGGTCGTTCTGGAGCCGGAGCTTATCGTTAAGGACAGCGTGCTCGAGCTTACTAAACACAACTAAACACGTTTATCAATTTGCAGAGACCGAATGTGGAGTACCTGTGATAGTCAACGCCGCAGGTGAATGTCGCGTTTTGTTGATCGATGGGATTGATAAGGGTGATAAAACGTTTTTTCACCATGATAAAACGTTTTAGCAAATATACTAGTCCCAACGAATGGTTGCCGTATCGGAGGGTGACCGCACAGCGAAGGGACATAAACAATGGCTAAAACACTGGGGACGCCGTGGCAAAAGCTGGGACACGAGGTGCCGGCTTCCGAGCTCGAGGGCGTCGATCTGTATTGGCGCGCATCGAACTATCTGTCCGTCGGTCAGATCTACCTTCGCTCTAACCCGCTGATGCGCACCGACTTTGTCGATGAGAAAACCGGTGAGGTGCGCGACTTTGGTCGCCCGGACGTTAAGCACCGCTTGGTCGGTCACTGGGGCACCACGCCTGGCATCAACTTCCTGTTCGGTCATGTCAACCGTCTCATCGCCGACCACAACCAGAACGCCATCTTCCTGATGGGTCCGGGCCACGGTGGCCCTGCCGGCACCGCCCAGTCGCTGCTCGATGGCACCTACCGTGAGATCCGCCCCGACATCACCAATGACGAGGCTGGTCTGCAGAAGTTCTTCCGCCAGTTTTCTTATCCCGGCGGCATCCCGAGCCACTTTGCGCCCGAGACGCCCGGCTCCATCCACGAGGGCGGCGAGCTCGGCTACACGCTCAGCCATGCCTACGGCGCCGTCATGGACAACCCGAGCCTGTTGGCCGTGGCCGTAGTGGGCGACGGCGAGTCCGAGACCGGTCCGCTCGCGACTTCTTGGCAGTCCAACAAGCTCGTGAACCCGGCAACCGACGGTATCGTCCTGCCGATCCTGCACCTCAACGGCTACAAGATCGCCAACCCCACCATCCTTGCCCGCGTGTCCGACGAAGAGCTTACCAAGTTCTTTGAGGGCATGGGCTACAAGCCGCATTTCTTTGTCGCCGGTTTTGACGACGAGAGCCATGCAAGCATTCATGCGCGTTTTGCCGCCCTGTTTGAGCAGGTTTTCGATGAGATTTGCGACATCAAGGCCACCGCTTTGGCCCAGGCTGCGGCGGGCGAGACCGTGGTCCGTCCGGCCTACCCCATGATCGTGTTCCGTACGCCCAAGGGCTGGACTTGCCCCAAGCAGATCGACGGCAAGAAGACCGAGGACTCCTGGCGTGCGCATCAGGTGCCGCTGGCGAGTGCCAAGGACACTCACGAGCACTTCCGCGTGCTGCGCGAGTGGCTGCGCTCCTACAAGTCCGAGGAACTCTTTACGCCCGAGGGCAAGGTGCGCCCCGAGGTGACGGCCTTTATGCCGACCGGTGAGCTGCGCATTGGCGCCAACCCCAATGCAAACGGCGGCAAGGTGCGCCGCGAGCTCGAGCTCCCCGATATTCACGCCCACGAGATCCCCGTCGCAAGTAAGGGACACGGCTGGGGCTCCACCGAGGCCGCCCGCGTCTTTGGCGAGTACACTGCCGACGTTCTGGCCAAGAACATGGACGATTTCCGTATCTTCGGTCCCGATGAGACCGCGTCCAACCGCCTGCAGGCTGCCTACAAGGTGACCAAGAAGCAGTGGGACGCCGGCTTTTACGAGGACGATGCCAACGACGAGCTGCTGGCCGGTTCCGGTAAGGTTGTCGAGCAGCTGTCCGAGCACCAGTGCGAGGGCTTCCTCGAGGCCTACGTGCTCACCGGCCGCTCCGGCGTGTGGAGCTCCTACGAGAGCTTTGTCCATGTGGTCGACTCCATGGTCAACCAACACTGCAAGTGGCTCGAGGCAACCAAGCGCGAGATTCCGTGGCGTGCCCCCATTAGCGGTCTCAACATTTTGCTGTCGAGCCATGTCTGGCGTCAGGACCACAACGGCTTCTCGCACCAGGACCCCGGCTTTATCGACCTGCTGCTCAACAAGGCCAACGACACGCATATCGTGAATGCCTACTATCCGGCCGACGCCAACATGGCGCTTGCCGTTGCCGAGCGCGTCTACCAGTCCATCGACTGCGTCAACGCCATCTTCTGCGGCAAGCAGCCAGCCCCCACCTTCCAGACGGTCGACGAGGCCAAGTCCGAGCTCGCCGAGGGCGTCGCGACTTGGGAGTGGGCATCGACTGCCGACTCGCTCGCCGAGGCCGACGTCGTGGTCGCCGCGTGCGGCGACGTGCCGACGCTCGAGGCTCTGGCCGCAACCGACATGCTGCGTGAGCTGGGCATTAAGGTGTGGTTCGTCAACGTGGTCGACCTGCTCAAGATTCAGAACGTCTGCGAGAACGACCAGGCCATCAGCGATGAGCGCTGGGCTGAGCTGTTCGGTTGTGGCGAGAAGCCCGTGCTCTTCGCATTCCACGCCTATGCCGGCACGATCCGCCGTCTGATCTGGAACCGCCCCGGCCACGATGCCTTCCGCGTCCACGGCTACGAGGAGAAAGGCTCCACGACCACGCCGTTCGACATGCTGCGCCTGAACAACATGGACCGCTGGGCTCTGGCCGCCGACGTGCTGCGCATGGTCGACGCCGATAAGTTTGCCGAGCAGATTGATAAGTGGGAGGCTTTCCGCACCGAGGCCTTTGAGTTCGCGTGCGACGAGGGCTTCGATCACCCGGCCTTTACCGACTGGGTCTGGCCCGACGCCGCAGCCGCAACCGCTGCCGACGGCGCGCTCTCCGCAACGCAGATGACCGCGGGCGACAACGAGTAGGTAGGCATCCGGGACGGTCTCGCGCTGGGGCCTGCTCCGGGCGGGTGCCTTCCTCTGAGAAGTGGGCTTCGCGAACTTCTCCGAGGAAGGGCACCAGCCCGGAGGCGGCCCTCTCGACCGTTTCGATATGCGGGGGCTGATATTTTTTAATGTAATGGGGACTTGGCTGTTGCTGCCTTGTGGATTGTGCATCCAACTAGGATCAGCCAAGATTACATTGCCGGGGCCGGGGAGGCATACTTTGTTTTGAGAAGTTCGCGAAGCCCACTTCTCAAAACAAAGTATGCCTCCCCGGCCCTCGTCCGTGAACTTTTCCGCTGGGCGAGCCATAGACGCCGCGTACCGATAGGGTAAGGCGGCGGCTTGAAATTGGTGCTATATTCAGCTTGAGTTGTTTAATGCTAGTACGGGAGGCTGATATGGGGCTGTTCAAGAAGAAAAACCCGCAGGACGCCTTTGATCCCGATGTGTTTACCATCACGGATACGATTTTGGACCCGCCGCGGTTTACGTTTTTGCCGGCTATCTACCAGGATGCCACGCGTCGCAAGTGGGCCGTACATCAGCGCGGCAGCGAGCCGAAGATTTTTGACTATGCGGACGTGTTGCAGTGCGAAGTGGCCGAGGCGGGCGATCCGGAGGCCGATGAAGCGGTCTCTAAACAGGAATTTGCCCAGCGTATTCTGGCAAATCCCGCTAAGGCGGCAAAAATGAACGCAGCCAAGCGTAATATGTGTCTTGGTATGGGCGTTGTTGTGGCGGTTCAGACGGGAAAAGACGAGGTTTCCAAACTAGAGATTCCCGTTATGACCGATGAAGTCAAACGCGATTCAAGCCTGTATAAGTCGTATCGGAATGTCGCCGAGAAGATCAAGGCCGAATTTGATGCCATGGGTGGTCTGGCCTAATTTTGGCGACATACGTTTCTGAACGAGGAGTCTGTGCAATGGCAGGCGAATCTTATGCAATTCCCCCCAAAGATCGTGCTGTTGAGGGGATTCTTTGGTATATCCAGCACCATCAGCTTGCCGGCGGCGATCGCCTGCCGGCCGAGCGCGTGCTGTGCGAAGAGATTGGCGTTTCGCGTACGGCGTTGCGCGCCGGTATCACGCGGCTCATCTCGTGTGGAACGCTCGAGAGCCGTCGCGGATCGGGTACGTATGTGTGTCCTCCCAAACCGCTCAATATCTTTCAGGAAACGTATAACTTTTCCGATGCTGTGCGGACTGCCGGCCTGCACCCCTCTTCTCGTCTGGTTTCCACCGTGGCCATCGAGGCGGATGAGGCGCTTGCCGACAAGCTTGGGGTTGCTGTAGGCGCTCCTTTGCTCCGCATGCAGCGTGTTCGACTTATTGAGGGCGAGCCGGCGTCAATCGAGACGGCTCACGTTAACCTGTCCCTGTGCCCCTCGCTTCCCGATCACGATTTTGAGTGTGAGAGCCTTTACGATGTCTTGCTCAAAGAAGGTGGCGTGCGCGTTGAGCATGGACGTGAGCATATCTCCATCTCGCGTTTGAACGCCGAAGAGGCCGAGTTACTCCAGCAAGAAGAGGGAACGCCGGTGTTCTATGAGAGCACGATAGAATTTGATAAGGACATGCGTTTTGTGGAGCATTGCAAATCGGTGATTTTGCCCACAAAGTTCCGCTTTGCCGATAACGGTGAAAAGAACGGCATGAGGAGCGTGGCAGGTGAACAATGGCTGAAACAGTAGATGCCACCCCGGTTTATATGCGCATTCGACGCCGCATCGAGGAGCGTATCGAGCGCGGTATATATCCCACGGGTTCCATGATCCCGTCCGAAAAAGACCTCGCCGAGGAATTTGGTACGACGCGCTTGACCATCCGAAGCGCTGTCGATGAGCTGGTTCGGCGTGGGCAGATTCGACGCGTCCGCGGAAAGGGCGCGTTTGTGGCACAGAAAGTGCCCGTTGCCTACGAGCGAACGGGAGGCTTTCGCGAATCGGTTCGTGCTTCGGGCGGCGAGCCGTCCGTCCGCATCCTCGCGCGTTCCAAGCGTTATGCGGGTCCATATTATGCCAACCTGTTTGGCATTGCCGAGGACGATTTACTGTATTCGATTCGGCGTTTGAACTGCGTCAACGGCGATCCCGTATCGATTGAGATGGCGTTCATCCCGTGCCTGCTGTTTCCCACAATCGAAGATATTGACGTGTCGGTCTTCAGTTTGTACGAGACCTATGAGATGTTGGGCCGAAAGCCGGTCATGGCACAGGAAAAGCTCGATATCGAAGCGCTGGGCGCGCGAGATGCCGGCCTGCTTGGACTGGAGCAGGGCGATCTTGCCTTGACGCTTGAGTGCGTGAGCTTCGATGCGAGCGGCCAGGCGATCGAGTACGTCAAGTCGTTTAACCGCGGTGATGCGGGTGGATATACCTATACGTACTAGCTGGTTTTTTGCATAACGGGCTGAAAAGCTGACGGAATTTTGATTTGTTGAGCAGACTGCATATACGACCTTACATGGCTCAAAATCGACCGTTCGCCGATGGGGACAAATTAATCGACAAAAAGGTATCAAAAAGCCGTAACCTGTAACTGTGATTGGTATCAAATACTAATGATTTGTTACGAGGTGAGACGATGAAGATGCTCGATTACGTTCAGCTTGCCCATGTGCGTATGGGAGAGAACCTCGAGCGTTCGTCTGAGCTGGTAGCGCAGCTCGTTGATATTTTCCAGTCCGGTTCTTTTGACGCGCTGCGCATCGTTGCTTCGGGTTCGTCGCGCCATGCCGCCGATTGCGCCCGCGATTACCTGCAAGATACCCTGCAAATGCAGGTGTCCGTTGTGACGCCCGAGGCCTTCGTCGATTTTGAACACACCTATCCGCAGCATGCGCTCAACATTGCCGTTTCGCAGAGCGGCTATTCGACCAATAC
The DNA here is from genome assembly GCF_003459655.1 of Collinsella sp. AF19-1LB. NCBI lineage: Bacteria > Bacillati > Actinomycetota > Coriobacteriia > Coriobacteriales > Coriobacteriaceae > Collinsella > Collinsella sp. AF19-1LB. Next base: position 1,379 of record NZ_QRWO01000027.1, on the reverse strand, counting down.
GATCGCGGCGCTCGATTACATGCGCGCGCACGATATGGCTGCAGTTGCGCTCACGGCAAACGTCGAGGCACCCATCAGGGAACACGCTGACATCGTTCTTGACTACGGTGTGGGTGTCGAGTCGGTGGACTTTGTGACTCAGGGCGTCGAGGTTCTCGTTGAGTACCTGGTGCTCTTTGGTATTTACTGTGGTCAGGCGCGCGGAACGATTGACGCCAAGGGCGTTGCCCAGCGTCTTGACGACCTGCGCGAGGCTATCCAGGCCAATGCCGTGATGTGCAAGATCGCCGAGGCATATGTCCAAGACCACATGCTCGAGCTTTCTGAGCACATGCCCGCCATGGTCGTCGGCAACGGCCCCAACTATGGCGTTGCCGAAGAGGCGGCCCTCAAGCTGAGCGAGACCATCAAGATTCCTGCCATGCATCACGAGGGCGAGGAGTTCGTCCACGGTCCTGAGATGCAGATTGTTCCGGGTTATCTGGTGTTTATTGTCGACGATCCGCAGGGGTCGGAGCGTCTTGCGAATATCGCCGATGCGCTATCGAACGTTACGACAAAAACGGTGCTGCTCACGGCCCATCCCAGGGGTAGAGCTCACGAGGTGGCGGTGCCTCAGGTGGCTCCGCTGCTCAGCGCAATTCCCAATCTGGTGTTCTTCCAGACGATTGCGGCCATAATCGCCGAGCGTCTGAAGTCATGGGACGTGCACCCGTATCTCGATGCCGTCTCCAAACAGATGGAGGTTAAGGCGGAGGGCTACGAAGAGTCGGTCAATGCGCTTAAGGCCAAAGCGGCCGAGTGTTACGGAATGTAAGCGGGCTTTGATGCCCGTTGGCATGGGGGATGTGGAGACAACCCCAGAAAGGAGAAGCAAATGAAGGAAACCGAGAAGATCGAGATCATGCATTTCGACCAGGAGGGCTACCTCGAGGACGGCAAGGCGCTCTACGAGACCGGCAAGAAGATGACCGCCCTCGCCGACAAGGTCGCCGACGAGGGCTACGACGCCGTGTTCCTGATGGGCGTCGGCGGCACCTGGGACGAGCTCATGCAGCTCGAGTACCTCATGAACAAGTTCGGCGACCGCGACCTCGAGGTCTACCTGATCCACGCCGCCGAGTGGAACGTCATGGGCCACAAGCGCATGACCGAGAAGTCCGTCGTGCTCACCGCCTCCGAGTCCGGCACCACCCCCGAGGTCCTCGAGGCCGTCAAGAAGATGAAGGACATGGGCGTGCGCGTCTACGCCATGACCAAGCCCGAGGGCCCCATCGGCCAGGCTGTCGGCGCCGAGAACTGCGTCGCCATGGCTTCTGACCATGGTTCGGGCGGCTGCGAGAAGGGCTACTACCTCGCCGACTGCTTCGGCCTGCGCC
>NZ_QRWO01000026.1:0-45358 GCF_003459655.1 Collinsella sp. AF19-1LB | reverse complement strand
TGGCCGCTGCGCGGCCAGCAGACTAAAGTCTTGAACTAGAAAGGGGGCGGCAACCGGGTGGTTGCCGCCCCCTTTGCGAAGCTAGTTGGCTTCGGAACTAGTGATCGATGCCGTTGAGGTTCACCCTCGTGAGCGTGTAGGTCACATAGTCGGGCGATTGAGGCGTTGCACTCGCCGTGCTGCCCGTGACTAGGCTCGCCGTCATCACCAGACGATAGTTCGCGTAGAACTGATCACGCTGTTCAGCCTGCGTGTTGACCTTAACGGTAAAGGGCAGGTTAAACGTGGTGTCGCCGTTCTGTGTTCGGAACTTGCCGTTCTCCTTCGAGTCAGTGAAGGTGATCGTGCTACCGGAGGGAGCGACCGCGGCAAGCTTACTCTCCGTCACTGTTACGTAGTTGGAGATATCATCCGTTACGCTCTCATACGTGCCGTCGGTTCCGCGGCGCTGAAGCGCGAGCGTGTACACAACAGAGTCTGCGTTCGCAATTGCCTCGGCGGCGTTGCTGAGTCCACCCAGTTCATACGTGGCACCCAGACCAATCGTGCCATTCGCGATCGGACGCAGGTCGTCCACGTTAATGCCAAGCTGCGACTTCTCAGGCGCCGATAGCGTAATGGTCGTATCACCCGTGTCCATGCGATAGTATCCAACGTTGCCGCGCTTCGTCATCGCCAGGCTCGAGGTGGCAAGACCAGAATCGCGCGTCGAAAGCTTGGCGGTATAGGACATCTTGGTACAGGCGTCCTCGCCAGACTGCTTGGACAGGGAGATAACCTTGTTGCAGCCGTCCGGCGTAAGGCGAATCTCTTCCACTACCGTACGCACGGTAAAGGATCCGCCCGCTGCACGCTTGCGGATTCCGGCAAGGTCATGGTCGAGCGTGAGCCTCAGTGAGTCATCACCCGTATCCGTCACAATCTGTGTAAACGCAGGCGTCGAAGCGTCATACGGCTCCCAATCGCTGCCATTCCACCTGTAGTTCTGATTGCCGATGGCAACATAGAACTTCGCAATCGCCGAAGTTCCGCTCGGGAAACTGCTTACTCCCATTAGGTTGTTGTTGGCGCCATAGCGACACAGCGATGTATCGAGCTGATAGAACAGATGGTCGCTCTCTGTATAGTATTGGCTCGGGCTAAACGTAACCGTATCCATGACATCGAGAGAAAGAACGTAGGCGGCACCGTCCTCCGACTTCGAAACCGGAATGCACGCCCCATCTTTTTTGTCGACTACATTCTGCTCATAATTGGACAAGATACTGTATGTCGATGCCGTACTGTTTTGAATATCGTCGCTGCCATCGGTGCGTAAAACATGATGCAGATTCCAAGATATGCGGGCACCCGAAGAATTCGAGTCAATAGACGAAGCCGTAAAACCGTTGATATTAGCTTGCGTCACGCCGTCGCCCGACTTGGGCACGTTGACAACTAGGTAGACGCTCTCCGACGCACGCTGCTCCTTGCCGTTATCCTTAGGCACCTCTAGCGTATAGCGACTGTTGCTGGGAACGTCAGCACCCGCAACCTTAAACAGCGTCCACTTGCCATCGAGTTTCGCTTTAGCGGTCGCCTCTGCCTCGTTATCACACACGGTCCATGTGCCGGCGCCATCCTGTGTGGCCGACACATCCAAAATCTCGCTCAGCCATCGCTCCTGATATGGATTGCCCGCAGAATCCTTAAAGCCGTCGTTTCCGCTCAGGGAAACGCTCGTTGCTCCGCCTTCGCCCACCGTATAGTGATACTCTCTGCCACCGGCCCGGCCGTCAACGTTCGCATCGATGAGCGCAAGCTGGCTGCCCTGGGGCAACCTTCCGTCGGCACCATTGAAGAGGATGCTCTTACCGAGCCCCTTCATCGAGCCGCCAGCAGCCATATAGCTGTCCCAGCCAAAGTCGACTTCCTTCCCATTGGCAGAATTGTATGTCCAGGTAAGCAGACCCGTCATCGGCTCGCCAAAGCTCGTAAGCACGTGTGCATCTTTTCCAAGGTTAGCGTAGTCGCTTTCTTTAAACTTAGTGCCGTAATCATACGTTGCAGTGAAATCGATCTCGAGCTTGCGCTTAACGATGATCGGCACCTGAACGTTGTAGCTCTGACCCGCCTCGGTAAAGGTGACGGTCAGGAGCGTAAAGCGACCCTTGCCGTTATCCCAATCGGAGCTTGGGCTAAACGACATGTTGTTCTTGCCGTTGTTCACCACGCGAAGCGTGGGATTGTTCGACGCGTCATCGTCCTTAACGAACACACCGTCCTTGAGTTGGAAAACCTCTGCTTTGGCCGTCACGTGCGGATTGGTGCCATTCTCGTTATTCAATCTGCAGGCATCGGAGAAGCCGCCGTTCGTGACGATGTTTAGATAGCTCTTGACCGTCGTGTTGTCGTTGCCAGAGATCACCAAAACGGAGAAATCCGTTGTGGCTTGGTTGCTGCTTGTATCATTATTCGAATTGAACTTACTGGCCACGGATGAGGCATCGTAGCTCGACTTATTTTGATAGGCGCCGTTGTCATTAATGCCGCCGATATTCGTGTAGGTGTAGCGATCGGCAACACCGGTGCCTGCCTCGCTCTGGACGGTCGCCGCGGTGTCGATGGTGGCGCCGTCGCCAAACAGGTAGCGATCGGTGGTGTCGTTGTCGGAGGCACGCACCGCCAGCGTGCTTACGGGGCTCGTGGTCACGTACGGGCTTGCCGCCGTGGTAGCGGTATCGTCCGCACCGTAGAGCGTGGTGCCCTCGTCGGGCGCGCGCAGCGTGTCCTTATAGTCGCCGAACGCGATGTAGGTCTTCCTGTTTACGGCGGCCGTATTGGTCGTGTAAACCATCGGCGGCAGATCACGCGTGGTCTTGCCGTTGCCGAGCTTTACGTTCACGCCCGCTGCGGAGAGGCTATAGCCGTTTGTGTCAACCTCGCCTAAGAGCACGCCCTGCTTAGAGCCCAATTTGTAGGTATTGCTGTCCATGAGCACGTTTACCAGATGGAACTGGCCGCGTCCGTCGCCCGCAATGCCGCCGTTGGAGGTTCCGCCAAACGTTGTGTTAGATACCTTTGTGTTGGTGACGTTGATGACGTCGGCACCGCTGTTAATCGCGCCAAGTAGACCGCCGCTCCACCTGCCCTTGATCGTGGCGCACTCAATCGCGATATTGTTGCAGGCTATGTTCACATTGCTGAAGTAGTAGCCGATAAGTCCGCCCGAGCATTGGTCGGTGCCGGCAATGTTGATATTCTCGACGCTACAGTCCTCAAACCAGTACGTGTTGGGGCTGCCACTGCTCGTGACCTCGCCAATCAAGCCGCCCGCATTACGGATGCTATTGTTCGTTCCGGTGGCATCGCCGATGATGGCGCTCTTGGCATCGCCTCCGGCATCAATGCGCACGTTGCTTATAGAAATAACGCCTCTATAGGCGCTTCCGACCACACCGCCGGCGCCCATGTACTTATCGGTGTTCGACCCGGTGGCGAGTACATTTACCCCAGAGATGACTGCCGTGCTCGATGCGACGGCTTCCGTGATGCCAATTTTGGTGTTCACCGATACGTTACTGGAGGTATAACCGAACACGCCGCCCACGTAGGGTGTTGTTCCCGTGGCGGTTATGGTCGAGTTTTTGCCAATAGTCTTCTCGTATACCCCCGTGGCCGCGGTTGTCCACACGCTGCACGGCGAGGCGATCGCACCCACATAGCCGCCAACGTACTTCTCGCCCGTGACGCTAAGGCCAGTGTATGAGCAGTCATAGAGATTCGCGGGCGCCTGCGTGCCGGAGCCGAAATTGACCATATAGGTCACGTCGTTATCCGTCCTTCGGCTGGTACGGCCCGAGCTGCCAAGAAGCCCTCCTACGCTCTTTGCGCCCAACACGGTGCAGTTCTTCATCTGTACGTTGCGGTAGACGCCACGCGTGTTGCCGTCGTAGTTGGCCGTTGCGCCCGCCAATAGGCCGGTGCCGATGAGGTCGTTCGATGCCGGTCCCGAGGCAATGCTACCGTTGGCGTCTTTGTACGTGAGCGATACGTTGCAGTTACTAAAGGTAAGGTCTTTGACCTGAGCGCCGTCATTCGCGGTGACGCTCTGCCCCACATTGGTTGAGGTGAACATCACGGTGCTGAATAGGCCGCCCACGCCCGAGACCTTATAGTCGTCATCGGCATATTCGACGACGCCGTAAGTGGCATCTTTGGCGCCTACCGTGATGGTGGCCCCGTTGCCGTCGATCGTTGCCACGTGCGGCGTGATGCGGTCGCGATCGGTGGACGCCTCGTTCGAGCTGCAAGCATTGGAATAGTAACGGCCGCTAAGGCCCACGTATCCCGTGCCGTAGCCGGTCATATCGTAGGTGGCATTTTCCTTGAACTCCAGGCTCATGCCGATAGATTTCGACGCGCACACGTAGCCCGTTTGGTAGTCGGCAGCGTAGGACGCCACCAGGTAGGGCGAATTTACATCGTCATCATGGTCGAGCGGGCCGTGCCACCCCTGTTTGCCCGGGGCCTTCTGGTCATCGTTTTTGGCGGTTTCGAAATCGCCGGCAGCGCTCGCAGGCTTGCCCACGCAGTCGTAGCTGGCATTTCGCACCTTACCATATTCCTTGTTGCCAAACAGGTAGCCGTTTATCGCCGGGTCCTGCTTATCGCTGCCCCAGTACGCCTTGGAGCCGCGGAACACGCCATAATTAGCGTAGTCGGTATGTGCCGCTCCAGCACCCGCACCCGAGCTAATGATGGCCGAGAGCACCAAAAGGCCCTGGGCGTTTTCCACCGTGGTCACGGGTGCCTCGGCATCAGTGCCGATATACTTGTTGTCGGTGCCCGTGGTAGTGACGCAGGCGGTTCCCTTGTTTGTGAGCTCGTTGATCTTGTAGCTAGCGTTACCGTTTTCGACTTTGCAGCCCTCGCTAAAGGCATAGCCATCAATCACACGGCCAACGTAGGGATTGTCGTACTGCCGGAAGTTGCCCGTTCCAAGCCCCTGAGACTTGTCGCTGGTTCCAGCGCGCCAAGACGTCCCTGACATATTGCGGAAGATCACACCGCCGCCCGCAATGGCACCAACGTAACCGCCGACGGGAACAAGATGTGACTTAGTTCCGCCACCAGTAACCGTAAAGCCAGTTGTGGGGTTATCGGCCGTCGCCCCATTTACGACCACGCCATCGATAATGTTATCGCCACCAAGGATGCAGCCGATAACGCCACCAAAGAACGCCGTTGGGGCACCGTCGGCGTCCTTGGCAGAATAAGTAATCGCCGCCGACTCGTTCACATAATTGATGTTGAGGTTGCGTACCACGCTGCCATAGCTATAGGGAACCAGGCCGCGAAGCTCGCCCTTGTTGTTTTCAATCTCAATTGTTGCAGTCGAGGCGCCCAGATCGCCAACGATAACACCGCGGAACGGATTGGCCTTGTTGCCAAACCCGCCAAACGATGCCGCATCGACGGTAATCTTACTATCTTTGTCAGGCTCTATGCTGTAATACGCACTCTGTATATAGCGGCGCACGGTTTCGTCGCTCAGCGTCTGCTCGGGATCGGTCTTATCGCCGATCTTCCTCTCCCATTTTTTATCAGTACCGTTTGCCTGCTTATAGACGTACGTAACCTCATTGTTGGTCGATTGGTCGCTGCGGCGAGTGCAAAGCGCACTCTGGTCAGCGGCAATGGTGACTTCCCAGCCATCCAATGCCACGCTATTGTTGATGTAGTTGGCGATGGCGTTCATCTCCGTCGCGTCCTTAACGGTATACGGATCGCCATATGTACCACATCCCGTTATCAGCTTTGGAATACGCTGGTTGACTTTTATTTCGTGGTACTGGACATTGCTCTCGGTGGCCTTCCCCTTATAAACATAAGGAAGATAGTCACCGAACACCGGGGCATCGACATTCGCCGTCTTATCCCCAGCCTTCACCAAGCCGTTAGGGGTGCCATACGTCGCTTCATCGTAATACCAAAGCTGCTTGCCGGAGTACTCCGTGCCTTTCCTATCAATTTCGGATCCGTAGGTCACCTTGTCATTTTGAGCGGCATCTGCTGTAAAGGTATAGTCCGCCGAGCCCGTGCCGCCGGTCGCGTAGCCAAAGCTCTCCAGCAGGCTCGCGTGGGTAAAAATCGAATTGTCCGTTTGGCTGGGCAAGCTTATTTTCTCAAACTTCGCTATGACCTGATTGGCCTTATCTCCCACGCCGAGCTCGCCAAACAAGCTTGTAGCTGCAATCTTTTTTTTCGTACCGTTATTGTACGAATCGGTTACCGAGATATTCTTCGCATCAAGGTTTACAAGGGTCTGCATCTGGTTGATTAGCAGTGGAGCGTATTGGGTGGCGTTCGTCACACCATCGACCGCAAGACCATCGAGCACTAAACCGTTTATCGTGATTTGTGCCACATTGGTTTTTTTGACGGGTCCGTAGATATAGCGACACACAAGCGCGCCAGACGAGCTTCCCCAATCGCTCACAACAGAGCCCACGGTACCAGCAAGCGTGACATTCTCAACCTTAAGATCGCCCGTGTGAGTTCGGATGAGAGCGCAGTGCATATTCTCGTGCTGCGTGGCTTCGTTATTCTTTTTATTGCCTTCTTGCTCAGCTTTAATATCGGAATAATGGAACGTAATGGTTGCGTTTTTTACCGTTACCGTGGAATTACTGGTGGGGTTGGTGGGGTAGAAGCTGTATCCCTCTAGGTTGATAGCCACGCCCTCGGAACCGTTCGTACCAATATTGTTTCCTTTGAAAATCTCACGATTTCCCGGAATGATATAGCCCTGAATTGCAGGCGGGGCATACAGGCATGCACACCAAAGCAACAAGTACTCCGGGCGGTCCATCCAGCTGCTCGCACTACTATTTTTTGAGTTGCTGCCTACTACCGTATACGCCTTGTCAAGATTGTAGTAATACCTCGTCCAAGCGTTGGTTTTGCGTGAGTTGCCGAAATCCGTTCGATTGTGATAGCTGTTATCGCTTCCCGGATTTCCGCTCATGTCGAGCTTGCCATTATTAACGTCGTCTTTGGTGTGAAGTGAAACGACAGTGTTCCATTCGGCATCGATTAGCTTGCTGCCTGGCTTCCTGCCGTCGCCAACCCATTCATCAAACTTCTTTATGGACTTAGCTTCCGCAACATGAATGCCTTCGACCCTATAGGCAGTACCCCAATAAGCCTTATCTTCTAGATATAATCCCGCATACGGCTCGGAACCGTATATTCCGTCGGCTACCCTGCTGCCACGGCCGACGAGCAAGCCCAACATCTCGGCGTTGCTCGCGTTAATGGTTGCACCCGAAAGGTCGATGGCATAGTCGTTGATGACCCAGTGGCCACTAGCGGCGTATACAAGACCGCCGAGCTCCTTGGAATTCTCCGCAGTTATTGAGGCCTTGGTTGTTCTCAGAGCATAGGAGTTTACATCCTTGTTAACGCTGTTATCTCCGATAGTTACGACCGCGTTGCCCCAGCTATAACCCAAGAGACCGCCCGCGCCATTGAGCTTATCGCCGTTTTTGCCGACGCTCATGGCGAACGAATCGAACACCAACCCTGCGATGTTGACGGTCGCCACATTGGTCTTGTTTGTCACGTTTTCTTGTTTACCCTGTGCGATGCAGCCGATAAGGCCACCAACTTGGGCAATCTTGCCGCTGGCGCAATTGCCGGTTTCGATTTTGCCGCCGGCTTCGAGACCCGTAACATTGAATGTCGAGGCATAATCGCCCACATAGCCGATGGCGCCGCCAATGCGAATATTGCCGTTAAGCGTTTTAGTTGCAGCGATGGTCGCTTGAGCCTTGCTGCTGCCCCCAAACGTAACCGTGGAAGCCGTCGACACGCTGCCCGCAATACCACCAATGTTCACATCGTTAATGTTCACATCGTTAGCGAACGTATCATCGCACGCGATATTCGTTTTGCACGTTGCGCCAGACAGCGTCAGACCGCCCGCAATGGTGCCCGCAAGCGATCCGGCATCAATGGCCGCGCCGTTATCGAACTTCATAGAGCCGGCGATTGTGACGTCGGAGACAGTTGCGCCGTTGATTGCTGCGAACAAGCCCAGGCGGCCGTGGCGATAGATTTTGCCGTTGCCATCACTGGTGGCACTGACCTCGCTATTGCCGCGCATGCCGTAAGGCTCGCCCACCGCCAGACTTATGGTGTGACCGTTGCCGTTGAGCGTGGCGGTAAAGCTGTGGTTGTTCTCGTTAACGCCGGCTTGCTCTTTGGGCTGTCGGTCTTTGGTAAGGCCGGTAAGACCTGTGCCGGAAAGGTTGATGTCTGCAGAGAGCGTGATGTTCGTCGAAGGAATCTGAGCGAAATTGTCATCCGCAACGTCCTCCACGGCGGAGAAGTACCCGCTCGTTTGCCAGGTGATCGCCAGCTTTGCGAAATCGTCGACGCCTGCCAGCACAAAGGCGCCACCAGTTTTTACGAGGTTCGATTTAAAGATACACTGGTGCGAATCGTTGATGGTGATGAGATCATTGCTCAGCCCACTGCCCAGGCGAATGACCTGACCATAGCTGTAGATGTCATCAATCTTGACCTGAGTGGTGGGGCGCTTGTATTGCCATTTTGTGATATCGCCTGCGGTGGCACCGCCGTCGCTTCCGCTACCCGCGGCAAAAATGAGTGAGTTGAAGTTCTCATAGACTAGCTGCGCGGTGTGGTCGTTTTCCGCGAATCTGGCGTCCGACAGATCGGTGACACCGCTGAACTTAACGATGCCGCGCCACGACGATCCGACGACTCCGGCAAAGCCGCCGTTCGAGCCGCCGATGGTGGCGTTGCCGGCGGTTTCGACCTTTAGGCCGCGCACTTCTAGAACGTTTTTTGTGTCCACGACGCCCACGGCACCGCCATACTTGCCACTATTGCTGGCGTAGCCCGATGTTGCACATGTCACCGTTGCGTCATCAATGACCACGGCAGACTCGTTGGGACTCCCGTTGCCTTCGCCAAGGTAGCCTACCAGGCCGCCCGCATAGGTGAGCTTGCCGTTGGAGCCCACGCCAAACGACACCGCGGCGCCATCCTGCACCGTGAACGCACGCAGTGCCTCGCCATCCTTCCTGCCCCACAGCTTGCCCACCAAGCCGCCGTAGTTGCCGCGCACGCTATTGTTGTTGTCCGTTCCGTTTTGCAACGTACTTGTATACGATCCGCCGCTGACGGTCACATCGCCGTTCGAGATGTCGAGCTCGCCGAACAGTCCGCCGGCAGAAGGAGCGACGCTCGTGTTGGATACGCTGAGATCCACGCCCTCGCCAAAGTCGAAGATGTCGCCATTGATGGTGAACTTGCCGGCAAACGAGGCGTCGCCGATAAGGCCACCTGCATACGTGCCGGCCGATGATGACCCAACCGCGCGTGCAGGCTTGATGGTGATGGCATTGCCCGAGGCGTCTTTTCCGCTGTTATCCGTACCCACGGTAAGCGTGAGGTTGGCTGCCTTGCCGATAAAACCGCCGCTGGCGGTGGTGCCCTTGACGGTGAGCGCGTGTAGGTCGAGAGCCTCCGTGACGTTGACCATGGCACCTGCACTCGAGCCAACGAGGCCTACAACGCCACCGGCAAAGCCGCTCGTGGACTGGACGGTGGCGGCGGGAACATTGGTCAGGGTGCCGACGCTCAGGGTCGCACCGTCCTTGACTTCGCCTACGAGCAGCCCAGCGTTGTCAGAGCTCGTTTCGACGGTTCCGCCTGAGGCCAGATCGTTGGGGAACGTGACGGACTCAACCGTCAAGGCCCCGCTTTCGACCGTGTTACCAATCAAGCCAATGTTGCCCGTCGCATTCACCTTGAGAATCTTGTGGGAACCGGTGAAGCTATAGGTAACTTTCGCAGCAAGATAGCCCGTCGTCTCACCCAGGAGGGGTGCCGTCAAGACGGAAGTCGTATCATCCTTCTTATCAACGGGACCCGCGATGTCAACCGACGCGTTAAGCGTCTTACTCTCTTCGCTGTTTTCCGCACCGCTGACCTTCGAAGCGACCATCGGCGCGCTATAGCTAGTCGCGCCCACCCACTTCATCTTGACCATATTGTTTTGGTCGGTCAGCTTGAGGCTATTAAAAACCGTCCGATCAGTCGTGAGCTCGACGGGACTATCAGCGCCATTCAGCGACCTATAGATCCTGCCTTCAAACGGATGCTCATCGCTGCCAAAGCCCTGGAAAGACATGCCGTTATTAGCCGACTCGGTGAGCTTCGCATCGCCCGTGATGATAACCTTGATCTGCGCATCATAGTAAAGCGAAGCGTCGGCGTTAGACAGGGCGGCGAACGCCTCCGACGACTTGACATTGAGGCTTTTGATTCCACTGTTATCTTCTTTGAGCACGATGTTTTCCGCACCATTAGCCTTGAGCAGCTCGACAAGCTTTTTCAAATCCGTGATCGTCGCACCCGCCTGGGCCTCAGCGTCCTCCGAAGTCGCATCATCGGCATCTTGCTCGGCGTCGTCAGCGGCGGCATCGTCAGCGGCATCGTCGCCTTCCGTCTGGTCGCCCGTGGAATCGGAACCCATGGCGCTATCGGTGGTATCGCCTGCTGCAGCGTCATCCTTCGCCGCGTCATCCCCAGCACTGTCGCTGTCGGCACCGGTATCACTCGACCCAGACCCGATCGTGACATCGCCGTTGGTCTCGCCGCCCTCGGCAGTATCCAACGCCTTCGCAGATGCGGCAGCAATCTCGTTCGAGATGTTCTGCCAGCCTGCCGCCACAGCAACCACCGTGGGCGAGCATGCTTGGAGCACCATGACCACCGTCATGAACTCTGCGAGTATGCGCTTTGCCGTTCTCATCGATTCCGTACCTCTTATCCTAAAAACTCCGCTTCCAGAGTTATTGAGTCTCCGTCGTGCCCGTCAGGGTAGTTCCGCTCACGCTAATGCCCAGGTCACCCCAGCCACCGGGCGTTTTGCCGTCCGCTCGGTAAAAGTTGACGACCATCGAACCCGGCTCCATGGTGAACGTAGCCTTGCGAGCTGCAGCATCCACCGTCGCGCCATGGTTGGTCTCGAAGAACGGATCGATCTCCACGTTCTCCCCCCACGTGAGCGTGACGTTTGCCGGTGCGCCCGTAACCGTCACACGGTAGTTGTACGCAGCGTAATCAGCAAACTTGCCAGCCTCATCAACCAGCGCGCCCTCAACCGCAGCGGTTTTGACCTCGGCCTTCTTTGACGGCACGACTTTCGCCGCCAGACAGGTGAGCTCGGTGCCGGGGCTCTCCTTCGAAACAACCATGGCCTTAATCACAAAGTAGGCATGTCCCAACTTGTCCTCAGGAAAGGTCACGGTGTAATCGTTCTTGGTAGGCTGATTCTCCGGAAGCTTGACGTTTCCGGCGGGTTGGGGCGCATAGCTCCACGTGGCACCATCGAGCCCATACCCCTCGACCGTCAAGGTATACGTCACGTTTTTATCGTTGCAGAAGTTGCTGTTGCCCAGCAAGTAGTTGTAGATGCTAAAGGTAAAGTTGCACTGCCCGTTGTTGGGATACACCGTAACGGAGCGCTGGGCACGGGCGAGCTCGTCGGGGCTAGGCGCACTCATATAGCCCGTGAGCAAATCGCTTGCAAATAGGCTCTGCGCAGTGCCCGTTGCGGCGACGGACTTTAGAAATCCGTTGGCGGTGTAGGCGGAATAGGTAAAGTAGCCACCCGTCACGAGCGCCACGGCGCAAATAAGTGCGATTGCCGCCACAACCAGCTTGTTCTTGACTAGGCTCTTGCTTTTTGCCAGCTGCTCGCGCTCGGCATCCTGCTGTTTCTCTTGCTTCTCCATGTGCGCCCCCTCTCCTACTTGCCGCTCGCGTTGCGCGCGATCAGGTAAATCACGTCGGTCTCTTTGGCGCTCTCGTCCCACGAAAGCTTGATGATAAAGTTAAGCGTGTCATTGCCAGTCGAGTTGTCGAGTGTCTTAGCGTTGAGGTCGCCTTTGCCGAATTTCTTGTATCGGTAGAGCGGGCGCGCGTTGCGCTGGACGTTTTGATAGTCCTTGAATGTAGGGTCGCTTGCGCCCTCGCCCGGCACGGCTGCCAGACCGTCGTTCTCCTTGTTGATATATTCGAAGCTCGTCAGCAGGTTCTCTCCGGTTGCTTTCCAGCTATAAGATTTGCCGCCTGCGGTACCGCTCACGTCGGGCGTCTGGAGCGCAGACGTGTTCTCGGCTCTGTACAGCTCAATAGTGAGACCCGTAATGTTGGTCGTATTCGCAAGCTGCAGCTCAAAACCGTCACCGCCCGTCTGCACGCAAAACGGGCGCTTGAGCGTCACCGTGTTGCCGGTCTTGGTATCGCCGTATTCGGGGTTGTAGCTCAGGTCGACCTGCTCTGTTGCCGTAGCGTTGGGGCCCAGCACTTTGAGCTCCGCCGGCTCCTTGATCTTGCCAACGGTGGAGCCGCGATTGGCATCGACGAACCATCCGAGCGTCAATCCCAGCAACACGAGAAGCACGGCCACCAGACCCACGATGGCCAGGGATTCGCGACGGTGGTCGCTCACCCAAGCCTTGATGCGCTCGATGCGGCCAGCCGGACGCGCTTCGCCGTGCGAGCCGAACCCGTTGCCGCCGGGGTTTGCCGCTCCTTCGTTGTGTTTGATATCGCCCTGCTCGCGGGCATTAAGCTGCTCGTCCATTTATTTATCCGCCTCCTTGGCGGTGAAGCGCACGCGAATGTACTTGACGTTCTTGCCGATAATCTCGTCGGCGTTGTTGTAGTAGCTGGCGCAGGTTTCCACATCCGCAGAGGACATGCCGGCTCCGACAGGCGGAACCGCGCTAGGCGCCTGACCTGGCACGCTCGTGCTATCGGCGCGGAAATAGCGCGCGTGGTTATTGTTGATGTCGCCGACGAGGGTTGTGTATCCCCCCTCGTCGCCTGTGTTAGCGAAAAGGTTGCCACCGTAGCCGGCGTTGCCCGTGCGAACATAGCTCTTGAACTGTTCCGGCCAAATCCAGTAGAGGGTTTTGGTGACGGTTTCGGTCGTGCTATTTGAGTCCGCAGCGTAAAAGCTCGACTTTGGGATGGTAAAGCTCTGCGTAATGACGGTGACGCTGGCCCCGTCCTGGGTCACCGTGGTGGTCGTGGGGACCAGCGGATTCGAGTAAAAGCCAGAGGCATCTTTGCCCTGAAAAACCAGGATATGACCGCGCACCAAATCTTTAAGCGAGTTGATGATCTCTTCGTTTTTCGATGCATCCGCAGCAGTGCCGCCCGTGCCCGCAACGCTCGTCTGAACAGAAATTTCCCAGGTCATCTCCACCGTGATATCGTGCAGGTCATTGCAGAGCGGCCTGACGTTGAGCTGGAGCTGGCCGGCCGACCCCGGAGAGAGACCGCCATCGGTGCTCATGTTATTGAGGTTGAAAAGATTGTTCACGGCAAGGCTTGTACTGTCCGACGCGTAGTTGTCCTGAGTGTCGTACTTACCCGCCGTGCCGCCCTGCGTTCCCGAGAGCACAAACCGCGGGCCCTTCGCCGCGATCGTGCTCCCCGTGGCACTCACTCGGTTATTCGCGGCAAACCAGGCCAGGCATGCAAAGATGGCAACGATGGCGGCCAGCACAAACAGACCGCTCACCAGGAAATCCTTCCAGAAATCCTTGAGGGTCCGCACGTGCTCGTCGGCAGCTTGGCGGTACTCGGCCGCCGTCTTGTGCTGCTGGAGCTCGCTATGTCGGTCCATGCCACTCATCGTTTACGTTTGCCCTGCTAGCGGGCGTGCCATCCTTTCCGCTTGGGTGTGCTCAATCCATTGCTCGTAGGCATAGAATTCAGGCAGAATACAACACCATACGATAAGGTAAAAGAATAGCATTGACCTGCGGTTTGCTCCACAGCGCAAGCCTTAATGATGTCTTAAAGATTACAAGCAGCAGCCTGTCCCGCGCGCCAAGGGCTTGGTGCGAGGGGGACAGGCTAGTTTGCGCCAACGTGGTGCAGGGGAAAGGCTCAGGTGTTGCGTTGAAATCGAAAATCGACCCAGGCTCATCGTTGGCTTAAGGCGCGCATTGTCCGCGGAACGGTTCGCACACCCCTTCGAGCTTTGCCTCATCTTAACCTCATTTTGAGGTTAACAGCACCCTATTTTCAGCATTTGCCCAGTTGTTTGCTTGCCTCATCTTAACCTCATCTTAGCCTCATTTGAGGTGAAGATGAGGTTAAGGGTGCGTTTAAGCCAGTCGAGCACCCTTAACACGCCCTCGTTAGCGCCAGCGGCCTCCCCCCCATATGTCAAACCCTTGGTGCAAACAAGCCTGACCCCCTTGCACTGATCCGTAGCACCGGGCAGCGGACACACGGCGTGCTGCCCCTTAACACCCCAACGCGCGCACGGGTATCACGTAGATACCGTCCTCGACCTCGCGGGCGTACTCACCCACCCCCACAATCACGGCCATAAACTCCGGTTCGCGTGTGCGTGAACGGGGATTTCCACAGACCTTCTTGCGAACGCGCTTGAGGCTCTCGACGCCGGCGCTCGCTTTATCTTCACTCACCTTAATCTCAAAGGCGGCCCACCGTCCGTCGGCTAGCTGCACGATAGCATCGCACTCAAGGCCCGAATCGTCGCGATAATAGCGCACGGGCGTGCTATCCAGCAGGTCGAGCGAACGTGCGTAGACCGAAAGGTCGCGTATGACCAAATTCTCAAACACCAGACCAAATGTCTGCCAGTCGGCAAGCAGCGCCTGCAAGGACATACCTAGCAAGGCGCAAGCAAGGCTCGGATCTGCCAGATAGCGCTTGGGCTTGACGGTAAAGCGCCGTTTGTCGCGCGCGGCGGGAACCCAACCGGGGACCTCCTCGAGAATGAACATGCCTTTGAGGGCATCCAGGTACCTACGCACCTTGGTCTCGTCGGCAAACGCTGCGGGTTCCTCCTCGGCACCGAACATATCCATAAGAATCGTTTTATACGTGGTTGCCTGTCCCAGATTGCGCGCGATCGATGCGGAGACTCGACGAGCAATATCGGGGTCGAGACCGACCGCCGGGAAGCTGCTCGAAAATGTGGTGTTGAGATATTCGCGGGCGATGAGCTGGGCGTCAGCCGAAACCATATCGATCGCCTCGGGCCAGCCGCCGCGGCAGGCGGCTTCGACAAGCCCCGGCGTATCGCCATCGCACCGGCAGGGCTCAAAACGATGCTCAAACAAGCCCGCCAGGCTCACCTTGCCGTTGGACTCACCTGTCTCGGCAAACGTCATGGGGTGCATGCGGACGCGGCCGATGCGGCCGGCTCCACTATGCGCGGGCGCCTCCGCCTTTGAGCCAAACGCAGGCGTGGCGGAACCCGTGAGGATATAGGCGCCGCGCGTGCCCCGGGTGCGGTCAACCTCGTGTCTAACGTAGTCCCAAATCTGGGGAACGCGCTGCCACTCATCGATAATATGCGGACGGTCTCCCAGCAACATCATCGCCGGGTCGGCACGCGCGAGGTCGAGATTCTCGTCGACATACGAGACGGACGCCCCGTGCTCGAGCGCGGCCCACGTCTTGCCGCACCACTTGGTGCCCGCAATCTCGACCGCGCCAAAGACGCGAAGGTAGCGTTCGATTTGCGCATCCACGATACGCGGGATGTATCCGTCCCGATGTAGCCTCTCGCCCGCCATGAGCCACCCCCGCAGATTTCCAGTTCCTGCTTTCTGGTTCTTCTATTCCACTGTAGCAAATTCGGATTTTCGGGTGGTTGCGATTCGGATTTTCGTGTTCTAAGGATTCGGATTTTCTGAACCTGCTGGTCAGGGACACTCTATTGGCAAAAAGGCGGGGAGCACCGATACGGCACTCCCCGCCCACTCAATACGCGATAGCTTTCTTGCTTAGAGCTCGTTGGCCGCGTGATACGCCGTGCGAATGGCGCTCGCGATATCGGCGGTGCGCTCGCCCGAGCAGTCGCCCACGCAGGTCACGGGCACTGTCACGCCCTCCAGGTCAAACGCGTTGGCCTTGGAGCCCACGGCCATCACCACGTAATCGCAGGCGATCTTCACCGGCTCCTCGACGCCGTCCTCGGTGGTGCGAACGGCCTCCACGCCCTCGTCGGTAATGGCGGTCAGGCGGGTCTTAACGTACTGCTCCACGTTGTGCTCGGCAAAGTCGTTCATAATCAGCGGCAGAATGGTCTCGGACTCGCCTGCGGCAATCTTGTCGAGCATCTCGACGATCGATACCTCGCAGCCGTGCTGTAGCAGGTACTCGGCAGTCTCGGTGCCCACCAGGCCACCGCCAATGACGGCGACGCGGCCCGTAAGCTCCACCTTGCCGGCCAGCACGTCCCAGCTCGAGACGACCTTCTCCGAATCGGCACCCGGAACGGGGATGACCACGTCGTGCGCGCCCACGGCCACAATCGCGGCGTCGGCGGCGTTGAGGTCCTCAGCGGTAGCGACGTGGTTGAGCTCGACCTTCACACCCAGGCCGGGCAGAATCTTCTCGTAGTACTCGACCGAGCGCATGATCTCGTCCTTGCGCGGAGGCGCGGCCGCCAGCACAATCTGGCCGCCCACGTGATCGCTCGCCTCGTAGACGGTCACGTCGTAGCCGCGCTTGGCCGCCACGCGTGCGGCCTCCAGGCCGGCAATACCAGCGCCTACCACGGCGATCTTCTTGTCGCCCTCGCCCGGCTTAATGGCGATGGTCACCTCGTCACCGTTCTCGGCGTTCAGCACGCACGAGATGTACTTGCGGTTTTGAATCGCGTCGACGCAGCCCTTGTTGCAGTTGAGGCACTCGCGGATGGGCTCGCCCGTGGCGGCCTTCAGCGCAATGTCGGGGTCGCACATGAGCGAGCGGCCGTACGCGATGATGTCGGCCGCGCCGTCTTCCAGAATCTTCTCGCCGGCCTCGACCGAGACAACACGGCCGACGGTTGCCACCGGCACGGAGACCAGGGCCTTGACGCGCTCGGCCACCGGCAGCGTCCAGCTGTAGGGCATGGCGCCCATGGGCGGAATGGTGTCGCCCATGTTGCCGGTGTGGTTTGCCTGCGCGACCTGGATCATATCGATGCCCGCGCCCTCGAGCAGCTTGGCAAACTCACAGGCCTCGTCGGGCTGCAGGCCGCCCTTGCCGCGCGGCGTGCCGTCGGGGTTCTCCATAATCACGGGGAGCTTGTACTCCACCATCAGCTGCGGCGCGGCCTCCTTAATGGCGGCGACGACCTCGAGCGCATAGCGAACGCGGTTCTCGAACGAGCCGCCGTACTCGTCGGTGCGCTGGTTGAGGATGGCCGAGCACAGAGAACCCACCAGACGGTCGCCGTGGACCTCGATGGCGTCGATGCCGGCCTGCTGCGCGCGGGCGGCCGAGGCGGCGATAGCCTCCTTGATCTGGGTGAGCTGCTCCACGGTGGCCTCGTTCACAAAGTGCTGCATGTCGTGGTGCAGTTTGGCGTAGGCCTGCTTGCGGATCTCGTTGGACTCGGCCATCTTGGCGGCAAAGGTCTCCTCGTCGCCGGCGGCCTTGGCCTCCTGCGCGGCCTTGGCGGCGGCCATGGAACCCATGACCATGCGGCCGACACCGGGCACGTCGTACTCGGGATGGAACAGCTGCAGCGCGACCTTGGCACCGTGCTTGTGGACGGCGTCGGCCAGCGCCTTAAACGTGGGGATCTGGGCATCGGTCGCCAGCTTGGGCGTGGGGCTCGCGGTCATAACGGGAGCGACGTCGCCGATGACGATGTAGCTCACGCCGCCACGGGCCAGGCGCTCGTAAAAAGCCAGGCTGCGCTCGCCGATGGAACCGTCGCGCTCCTCGTAGCCGGTGGTCAGCGGCGGGAACATAATGCGGTTCTTGAGCTCAAGGGGGCCAACCGTAATGGGCTGGAGCAGCTTGGATGCAGGTGCGGTCATGGACATTCCTCTCTTGTAGGCGCGGCGGCGATGGTGCCGCGTAGTTGTCTAGAGGATATGGCATGGGAGCACAGTGGCGCAATGGAAATCGGCAGACAGCAGGTAACGGCAGGTGGATGGGGCGGGGCGGCCCGTCGGTTTGTCTCAATCTGTAACAGTTAGGCCCTATTTTGCCGAGCAACTGTTACAGATTGAGACGAACCAATCTAGCCTGCCGAAAGATCTAGATCTGTAACAGTTACTCAGTAAAAACCGTCCCTCGTGTTACAGATTTAGACAAACGAAGACCGTCCTGCCGAAACATCTCAATCTGTAACACCTAGCCGCCCAAATCGGGTCTAGATGTTACAGATCGAGATTTTGTTTGAGAGGCTGAGAATTGGACCGAAAAACACGGTCTCGGAATAACAAAAAAGCTCGCCGGCTAGGCCGACGAGCTGCAAGTTCTTGGTCGCGGGGGCAGGATTTGAACCTACGACCTCCGGGTTATGAGCCCGGCGAGCTACCAGACTGCTCCACCCCGCAATGTCTGGGCGCCTCATGTGCGCAAGAAAGAATATTACGTGGGAGTTCGGTAAACGGCAAGGAAAATTTCGTAGAGCATAATTCCTTCATATTTAAACCTCTCAGCCCCTATCACCGTAAACGAATCGCAGCCGAGCGCCGTCGACGGCACGTATACAATGGTGCGCGTCCTTTTATGCCAACACTGGGAGTAGACATGCTGCTCGCTATCGATATGGGAAACACGCAGACGGCCATGGGCCTGTTTGACGGAGACGAGCTGGTGCAGTCGTGGCGCATGCCCACCGACCGCTCCTATACCGCCGACGAGATCCACGTGCGCCTGATGGGCTTCTTTAAGATGTACGGCCTTTCGCTCGATGCGGTCGACGCGATCGCCTTTGCCGGCGTGGTGCCGCAGCTCTCGCGCGAATGGCACGCCGTAGCCGACCGCATTGCCGCGGACGCCATCGTCATTGGGCCGCAGACGGCCGCCGTGACCAAGCTGCGTGCGGCGCGCCCCCAGGCCGTAGGTGCCGACCGCGTCGCCAACGCCGTTGCGGCCGAGACTTTCTACGGCGCGCCGGCAATCGTGGTGGACTTTGGCACCGCGACCAATATCGACGTCATCGACGAAGACGGCTATTACATTGGCGGAGCAATCGCGCCGGGCATCCGCATCTCCATGGACGCGCTTGCCGCCCGCGCCGCCAAGCTCGCCAGCGTGCCGCTCGAGGCGCCCGAGCACGCCATCGGCCGCGATACCGAGGAATGCATCAAGGTCGGCGCCGTGGTGGGTGCTGCCGCCATGGCCGAGGGCCTGGTCGCGCGCATGAAACGCGAGCTGGGCCGCGAGGACGCCACCGTTATCGCCACAGGCGGTCTCGCCGGCATCGTCGCCGATTCGACCGATGCCTTCGACGTGGTCGACGGGCAGCTCACCATCAAGGGCATCTGCGAAATCTACCGCCGCATGCAGGAGCTGGGGTAAGACAGGGGCTAAAGTCGAGCACGCCCGATGTCACAGCCCCGCAAACGTTCGCCAAGCCTATTCCTCAAAACTGAAAATTTTTCAATTTTGAGGAATAGGGCGCTGGCAACCCATTCACCAGATAGGCGAAACCCTCCCCGGCACAGGCCGAAGAGGGCTTCGTTGTCATCGTTATCTTTGAGCGCGGGCGCCACGCGTTACAGTCCGCGAATCCGTACGGCCTCGGGCGGAAACTCCTGCTCGCCGGCATCGGTCTTGATGGTCGCGCGGCCCCAGATGTCCAGGCCCGCAAACACACCGACTGCGAGCGGCAAGCCGTTGGGCGACACCGCCGCGACCTGACGACCCAGCAGTGGCACCATGTCAAAGTACTCGCCCAGCACCGGAGCCAGCGGGCCGGCAGCGCCCTGCGGCGTGTTGGCGGCAACCGCCCAGGCGTCAACGCGGGTCAGCACAGCGGCGGCCAATGCCTCGATCAGCGCCTCATCTGCCATATCCACGCCAAGCTCACCCAGCGCCGCACGCTCAATATCAACCGTCACCGCGGCAAACATGCCCGCAGCACCGGCACCGCCGTTCACGGCAACACGCGCGAGCGACGCCTCAAACGCAGGCGCACCGCACACGATATCGCTCGGCCACTGGATACCCACTTTACCGGCAAGGCCCAACCCCGGCGTCGAAGCCGTGCCCACGAGCGCGTCCATCATGCCCATCGCGGCCACAAACGGCAGGCCGTGGAAGGCATGCATGTTCACATCGGGGCGCACAACCAGCGAAAACGTCAGCGAAGCATCGCCCACGCTCCACGCGCACCAGCCCGCGGACACGCCCTCGCGGCCCGCGTCACGCGCCGCGTCGAGCTCGGTACCGGCGACAACAGCATTCATCTCGATCATCTACATACGCCCCAATTCGCCCACGATATGGCCCACGCGATCCTCGGGTTCCTTGACCTCGACACCGTTATAGCGGAAGAACCGCGCCGGGTCGTGCATCAGGTCCTCGAGCGGCACCAGCACAAAGTCGCGCTCGCCAATGAGCGGATGCGGCAGGCGCAGCTTTTTGCCGCCGTGGGTCTCGCCGTCCATCCACAGCAGGTCCAGGTCGATGGTGCGCGGGCCGTTGGCCTTGGCCTTTTTGGAGCGGTCGCGGCCCAGCTCGGCCTCGATCTTCATGAGCTCGTCGAGCAGCACCAACGGCGCCAGCTCGGTCTTAATCTCGATGACGGCGTTGGCAAACGCGTCCTGGCGCGTCTCGTAGGCCGGCTCGCTCTCGTAGATCTTGGAGGAGTTGGACACGCAGGTGAGTGGAATCTCGGCGATCATGTCGCGTGCGGCGCGGATGTTGTCACAGCGATGCCCCAGGTTGGAGCCCACGGCCACAAACGCGCGGCGCGGCTGCGGCTTGGCAACCGCCCAGTAGCCGTTCAGGAACTGCGCAAAGCCCGCGGCGTCGTGCACGCGCACGATGTTGGCACCGGCCTGGATGGCACCCAGGCACACGCCAAACGTAGCGGCATCGCGCTCGGCGGCCTCGGTCACGCCCGAGACGGCGCCCACAAAGCGCTTGCGCGATACGGCGCACATGAGCGGATAGCCCAGTGACGCCATCTTGGCAGTCTCGCGCTGGATGACGATGTCCTCGTTAGCCGACTTACCAAAGCCCGGGCCAGGATCGATGCAGATGCGGTCGCGCGACACACCGGCGTGGATGAGCGCGCGGGCCTGATCGGACAGAAAGCCCATAACGCGGCGCATGATGGGCGCCGAATCGGGCAGGGTGAAGCGGCGGAGCTGCGAGGTGGGCACGTAGGCTTCCTCGCGGCGGGCGCTGCGGCGCATCATGGCGGCCAGGCGGTCATTGGGCTCCGATGCGGCCTCGGTGGCCTCGGGCGCGGGCGCGACGGTCTCGGCGGCAGCAGCCTGCTCGGCGGCCGGCGTCTCCTGCTTCTGCTCGTCCGTGGGCTCCGACGCGGGCTCCGGATCGCCAAACGGCAACGAGGGCTGCACCACGCCGCCCGGAAGCTTGGCCTCCGGCTTAGGCTCGCCCAGCAACTTGCCGCGACGGCGGCGAGTCGGCTTCTCAGCCTCACGCGCGGCCTCGGCAGCCGCCTCGCGTGCCTTCTCGGCAACAAACGCCGCTGCCGAGGTATCGAGCTGCACCGTTGCGTGCGTGCGCGCGGGCGCGGCGACCTCGCCGGCATGCATCACGATGACGCCGCAGGTGCTCGTCTTAACAAACTCGACCATCTTGGGGTCGGTGAAGCCGGTCACGTCGTTGACGATCGAGGCGCCGCAGCGCACGGCCGCCTTGGCAACCGCCACGTGACGCGTGTCGATCGAGACGATGGCGCCCTCCTTGGCCAGCGCGCGCACCACGGGCAGCACGCGGCGAGCCTCCTCGTCGGGATTAACCGGGGTAAAGCCGGGGCGCGTGGACTCGCCGCCTACGTCGATGATGTCGGCGCCGGCGTCGAGCATCGCCAGGCCGTACTCGATGGCGGCATCCGGGTCGAAGTGCTCCCCGCCATCGCTAAACGAATCGGGCGTCACGTTGAGGACGCCCATGATGCGCGGACGGTCAAAGCTGAGCTCATACTTTCCGCACCGCCATGTCTTGCTGTCGTTCGCCATGAACATCCTCCTAAAATGCCCACGCCGCCGAGCTTGGGGAGCTGGCGGCGGGGTCGCTTTGCACTTAGTCTTTCTATTGTATCCGCGCACACGGGCTAGAACGCAAACGCGGCCGCGATGTCGCAAGAAATCAGCAGGTCGGCATTTGCATCCTGATCGGTAGGCGCCAAATTGCAAATGGCCAGCGTATCGCCAGTAAAGTAGCGTGTGAGACCCGCCGCCGGGCACACCACGAGCGATGTTCCGCCCACGATGAGGGCATCGGCCGCAGCGATGGCGGCAACGGCACCGGTCAACACATGCTCGTCGAGCGGCTCTTCGTAGAGCACCACATCGGGCTTGATGCGACCACCGCACGCAGGGCACACGGGCACGCCCGCGGCGTCCTCATGCTCGCGCGAGCAAATCCACTCGGCGCTATAGACCGCGCCGCACGACTGGCAAATGTTGCGATGGACCGATCCGTGCAGCTCGAACACGCGCTGCGAGCCCGCCATCTGATGCAAGCCGTCGATGTTTTGCGTCACCACGGCATCAAGCTTGCCGGCGCGCTCCAGCTCGGCCAGCTTGGTGTGACAGCGGTTGGGCTTAGCGTTAAGCGCGATCATCTTGGTGCGGTAGAAGTCGAAGAACTCGGCCGGATGCGCCTCGTAAAAGCTATGCGACAGCATGGTCTCGGGCGGATAGGCAAACTGCTGGTGATACAGGCCGTCCACGCTGCGGAAATCGGGGATGCCACTTGCCGTGGAAACACCAGCGCCGCCAAAGAAGACCACGCGCTTGTGGGTGTCAAACAGATCCGCCAGCGCGGCGGACGCCTGCCTGGGGTCCGATATTGCCTGCGTCATATGAGTCCTCCGTCCTTGTTGATCGGGCGGCGTCGGGCGATGTCCCAGCATGCGACCTTTAAGTCAGCATGCGCGGAGCCCACCCCGCCCCTGTTGCGCTAATCTTAAGCCTGCCAACCCCGTAGAAAGGACACCATGCCTCAGACTTACACTTTCGCCTCGTGGAACGTCAACGGCCTGCGCGCCGTGCTCAAAAAGGACCCAAGCTTTATCCAGATCGCGCAAGAACTCGACGTCGATATCCTGGCGCTGCAAGAGACCAAGTTGCAAGAAGGCCAGGTCGATATTGACCTGCCCGGCTATCACCAAACCTGGAGCTACGCCGAGCGTAAAGGCTATTCGGGCACTGCGGTCTTTAGCCGCCAGGAACCGCTGCGCGTGCTGCACGCCGACGCGCTGTTACCCTACGCCGGCGAGGGCGAGGCGGCCGCACTCGTCACCCAAGCCGTAACCGAGGGCCGCGTCTGCGCGCTGGAGTTCGACAAGTTCTGGTTTGTGGATGTCTACACTCCCAACGCGCAAAACGAACTCGCCCGCATCGACGTGCGCATGGCTTGGGACGATGCCTATCGCGGCTTTTTGAGCGCGCTTGAACGCGAGACCGGCAAGCCCGTCGTAACTTGCGGCGACTTTAACGTGGCGCATGAGGAGATCGACCTTAAGAACCCCAAGTCCAACCGCGGCAACGCTGGCTTTTCGGACGAGGAGCGCGGCAAGTTCACCGAGCTGCTCAACGCCGGGTTTACCGATACCTGGCGCGCGGCAAATCCGGACGTCGAGGGCGTCTACAGCTGGTGGAGCTACCGCTTTAATGCCCGCAAGAACAACGCCGGTTGGCGCATCGACTACTTCCTGGTAAGCGACGCAATCGCCGGCAACGTGCGCGACACGGGCATCCGCGGCGACATCTTTGGCAGCGACCACTGCCCCGTCACCCTCACGCTAGAGCTCTAGCCCCAACTGATCTCCTGGGGACGGAGGAAAAGGAATCATTTTCACTTCGCGAGATCATCCACGCAGCTCGCTTGCCACGAAACTGGCCCATCTACTACGTTTAAGCCACTACCCTCAACCACAGTGAACAACGCAAAAAGAAAACCGCAGGTAGAAAGCCTACGGTTTTTCATAAAACACGGTTGTGGTTGGGGGTGTCGGGCCAAACGTAGTAGATAGACCGATTTCGTGGCGGGCGGGTTCAGCTGATTCCCTGGGAACGTCTGGAGGCGAAAGAAAACGGATCAATTTGGCTCTCCGAGGGCCACGATGCCCGTCGTATCAGCCGGCTATTTCAAAACTATGCCGGTTTACGGGGCTGAATCGCGAACCCCCAACCATACGCAATTCCGAAATAATAAAACCGCAGGTAAACGGCTTGCTCTATTTCAAAAATAGCCGGCATGGTCTGCTTGTGCCAATCTGGCCCCGTAAACCGGCATAGTTTTAAAATGGCACTTCGGCAGTATTGATTCCCGCCCCGGCGCAACCAGCCCTACAGTCCGTACTTCACGACGACTCGGTTGATGCGGCGACACCAAGGCTTGTACAGGGCGACCAAGAACACGCAGGTCGCGAGGCCATGCGTGATGTCGAACGGCACCGCCGTAGCAAGACGCGCTATGGCGCCCGCCCACGTGAGCGGTTGAACAAAACCGATAATGTCGTAGGCGTTGATCACAACGCCGTAGAGCAAGCCCGAGGCAAAGCCGTATGCCATCAGCGCCGGCATGCGCACGGTTCCATCCGCACGGTCGAACGCGCCCGCATGCGCCAGCGCGCCGCCAACATAGCCAACCAGACCCCAGGCATACATCTGCCACGGCGTCCACATGCCCTGTCCAAAAAAGAAATTGCTGGTCAGCGCCGCCAGCGCGCCAACCATAAAACCATTGCGGCGACCAAGCGTCGCCCCCGCGATAATGGCGATGGCACTCACGGGTTTAAAGTCGGGAATGGGGCCAAACAAGATGCGCCCCGCCGCGGCCAACGCCGCCAACACCAGCGTTGGCATAATCTGGCGCAGGCCCGGTCGCGACGCCTCGTAGCCTGCAAAGAACAGCGCAAGCACCAGCGCCACCACGACAAGCATGGCGAGCGCCGCCTGCTCAACGCCCGCCAGCAACGCCGCAGCCATCACGGCTGGCACCGCCAGCAGCAGCGGTATCTCCAGTTTTGCGAGTAGGCGCACGATGCGATAATCCGCCATCCCATCACGCCCTATAAAACACGTTGTCGGCAAAGAAGTCGGCCGGCGGCTCCATGCAGGCAATCTCGCCATCGAACATCATGGCGATGTCGTCGGCGACCTGCTCAGCAAAGTCCAAATCGTGCGTAGCCATGATGACGGTGCCGCCAGCCTTCGCATGGTCACGCAGGGCGCGGGCGATGATGCGGCGGCTCTCCAGATCCAAGCCCTTCGTGGGCTCGTCAAGCAGCAGCAGCTCGGGGCCAATCAGCAGCAGCTTTGCCAGCGCGAGCAGCTGGCGCTGTCCGCCCGAGAGGTCGTAGGGGTGGCGCGTCTCCAGGCCGTCCAATCCCAGTTGCGCCGCACGCTCCCGCGCCAAGTTCTCGTCATATCCGCAGGTCGAGGCCCATTCCATCAGCTCGTCGCGCACCGTCTCGGCAACCAGCAGGGCCTTGGGGTTCTGCGGCAGCAGCGCAGCCGAGGCCGCCCCGCGCACCATACGACCACGCTGCAGCTTGGCAGTCTTGGCCAGCACCGAAAGCATCGTCGACTTGCCGCAGCCGTTTCCGCCCACGACTGCATGCACCGCGCCAGCCGAAAACGACGCATCGAGCCCGCGCAGCACCCAACCGCACGCGCGATCGTAGCGAAACCAGCCTTCCGACAGGGTGGTAGCCGACCCAGCGTGCATTTTTTGGAGTATTCTGCTTCCATCCGTGCGCGGGAAGGCTTCCGAGCCGTTCTCGAGCGACGTTTGCGCCACAAATTCGGACGATTTGTCCAATTCCGAGCTTTTTTTCGCGCTCGATACGTCCCCGGGCGGCTCCAGAGAGCCCAAATTGTCCTCACGCCTGCTGAATACTCCGTTTTTTGCACATCGGACGGCACCCCACCCCAACATGTCGTCGGAAAACAGCGATTCTCGGCGTCCCAAAGAAGCCATATCCGCCACCTCGCGCACGTGACCGTCCTCAATCCGGTACGCACATGTCGCATACTCGAGCATTGGGCGCGGTTGATGCGTAGCCACAACAACCGTGCAGCCCAACTCACGGTTCACGCGAAACAGCGCGTGCAGAAAATTCTTCTCGGCAACGGGATCGAGCTGAGACGTGGGCTCGTCGAGTAGCAGCACACGCGGACGCAACGCCAGAACGGCCGCCAACGACAGCAACTGTTTGCGACCACCCGAAAGCGTGTCAGTATCGCGGTGGAGCCAGTCCTCCAGCCCAAAGAAATAGCTGGTCTCGGCTACACGACGGCGCATCTCATCACGCGCTAGACCCAAGTTTTCCAGGCCAAACGCCATCTCGTGCCACACGGTTTCACACACGATCTGGTTCTCGGGATCCTGAAACACATAGCCCATGCGCTCTGCGGACGCCCGAACGTCCATATCGGCAACGCTCTCACCCAGCACGCACAGCTCGCCGGCGCATTCGCCCATCGGCGCGATCTCGGGTTTGAGCAGCGAGAGCAGCGTCGACTTGCCCGACCCGGTACCGCCAACGAGCAGTGCAAACGCACCTTGGGGAACAGACCAGTCGAGCCCGTCGAGCACCAGCGCCTCAGCCCCGGGGTAGGTAAAGCTCAGGCCCCGTACCTCAATCGCCGGAATATCCGGGCCGCACGCCGCGCCCGACACCGGGCCCCTATCCAACCGAGCCATCAGCCAAACCTCTTCTCATCAATCGCGTGCAACGCGCAAGGCAGCACCATCCAGGCAGCGTACACGACATAGCCCGGCCACGGCGCCGGCACCGAGAGCTGCGGATAAAACGAATACTGCGTCGTCGCGGTCCACGCCACTGCCACCGTGACCACGCCAAACAGCGCAAGCCCAACCAGCGCGGCAACGTCGCTGCGCCCCAGCCGATACCGCGCATACGTCGTACGACGCGTCGCGGCACCCCACCCGCGCGAGCGCATCGCGTCCGCGCGCTCCAGCGAATCTTCCATGCCCCAGCCCATCAACACGCTCGACGCCCGCAGGCGCGAGCGCACGGGGTCGGCCGGCGCGCGGCCCGGCACATCGATCGCGTCCTGCACCGCCAGCACCGTGCGGCCGCGGCGCAAAAACTGCGGGATAAGCCTCATGCACATCGAGATCATGAGCGCAATCACCGGTGCGGCATTGCCCAGCAGCGCGAGCACCTTGTCGTATTCGAGCATCGACGCCGCCGCCTCAAACCACAGCACGCTCGCCACAAACAGCCCGCCCATGCACAGGCCGTATACCATGCTCTCCAGATACACCGCGCGCATGCCAATACGGAACAGCTCCGTCGAGCCCGAGGCGCTAAACAGCGGATTGAGCACCGCGACGATCAAAATCACCGGCAGCTGCCAGCGGAGCGCGCCCAGCGTGCGGGCAGCCCCACGCGTCGCAAATCCATACGCCAGCCCGCCCGCAAGTGACAGCGCAATCAGTACCGGCTGCATCGAGAACATAGTGAGCCCCAGCGTCAGCACTATATAGAGTGCCGGCACAGCCGGATGCGACATCGAGAATGCCGCGACGGGCTCGTTGCCCGATTCCTCTCGCATGATATCCACGGGCACCCTCATCCCCTCGCTCAAACGCCAACGGCGTAGCGCCGCCGGCGCCATACACAACCAGCGCAAACGCCGCGCCCGCGGCACCGACATCGGCCGCCATGCGTCAATCGTTACGCGCTCGTCATATGCCTGCGGTATCATATTGCGCCGTGTATCGTTTCCAAACACACGTCTCTATAACGTAACAGGAGATCACATGGACGCAACCGCAATTATCCTCGCCGCCGGCGAGGGCACCCGCATGAAGTCGAACCACTGCAAGGTTTCGCACAAGATCCTGGGTAAGCCCATGGTCCAGTGGATCGTCGACGCCACCATCAAGGCCGGCTGCAGCCGCGTCGTGGTCGTCATCGGCAGCCACGCCGACGAGATGCGCGCCCTTATCGACGGCGCCTACGCCAACAGCGCCACCAAGGTCGAGTGCGTCGAGCAGACCGAGCGCCTGGGCACCGGCCACGCCGTAAAGGTCGCGCTCGAGGCCTGCGGCATCACGCAAGGCCCCGTCGTCGTGCTCAACGGCGACCTGCCGCTCATCACTGCCGACACCGTCGCCAAGTTCGCGCAGACCGTCGCTACCGGCGAGCTCGCCTGCACCGTCATGACCATGACCCCGCCCGATCCCTTTGGCTACGGCCGCATCAAGCTGGGTGCCGACGGTCAGATCGAGCGCATCATCGAGCAGAAGGACTGCACGCCCGAGCAGGCCGCCACGCTGCTCGAGTGCAACGCAGGCTGCTACGCCTTCGACGGCGCGCAGCTCGCCGCACACATTGACGAGATCGGCAACGACAACGCGCAGTCCGAGTACTACCTGCCCGACATGCTCGAGATCCTCAAGGGCCACGGCCAGGCAGTCTCCATCTTCCACTGCGACGACTACCGCGACGGTCTGGGCGTCAACAGCCGTATCCAGCTCGCACAGCTTACCGCCATCGCGCGCGACCGCATCAACGAGCACTGGATGGCCGAGGGCGTTACGTTCATCGACCCCACGCAGGCCTGGATCGGCCCCGACGCCACCATCGGCCGCGACACCGTCGTGTGGCCTCAGACGCACCTGATCGGCCACGTCACCGTGGGCGAGGAGTGCCAGCTCGGCCCCAACAGCCGCCTCACCGACACCACCGTCGGCAGCGGCTGCATCATCGATGAGACCATCGCCATCGAGGCCGTCATCGAGAACGGCGTCGACTGCGGCCCGCGCGCCTACCTGCGCCCGGGTACCCACATGCTCGACGGCTCCAAGGCCGGCACGCACGTGGAGATCAAGAAGTCCACGATCGGCGAGGGCTCCAAGGTTCCGCACCTGTCCTACATCGGCGACACCACCATGGGCGCCGGCGTCAACGTGGGCGCGGGCTCCATCACCTGCAACTACGACGGCGTGCACAAGCACAAGACCGTCATCGGCAAGGATGCCTTCATCGGTTCCGACACCATGATGGTCGCGCCCGCCCAGATCGGTGACGGCGCGCTCGTGGCCGCCGGCTCCGTCATCACCGAGCCGGTCCCGGCCGACGCGCTCGGTCTGGGCCGCGCCCGTCAGGTAAATATTGAGGGCTGGGCCGCCGATTATCGCCGCCGTCTGCACGAGGACGACGAGGTATAACGTTTTACCAAGCATCTAAGGAGCTGTTCCCATGGGGACGGCTCCTTTTTCTATGCTGACCTGCGCGACAGAATGAGTGGTCGGTTCGTGTCCGTTGACGGTAAAGACGTTATCAAGACCCGATTAACCCCGCCGCGCGGTTACAATGCAAAAAGGCATCTATATGGCATTCGATATATAAAGGAGAAGGGTAATGCCGATTAATGATCCCGAGAAGTCGGAGAATATGCGCAAGTCCATCCGCGTGTATTCCGGTTCCTCCAACCGTCCCCTCGCTCAGAAGATCGCTGAGTACCTTGGGGTCGAGCTTTCGGGCCTTACGCTAAAGCAGTTCGCCAACGGTGAGATTTACGCCCGCTACGACGAGACCGTCCGCGGCGCCGACGTCTTCCTGATTCAGTCCGTGGCTGGCGGCAACGTCAACGACATGCTCATGGAGCTGCTCATCGCCACCGACGCTGCCAAGCGCGCATCCGCCCGCTCCATCACCGCCGTTATCACCCACTACGGCTACGCCCGCCAGGACCGCAAGGCCGGCCCGCGCGAGCCCATCACCGCCCGCCTCGTCGCCAACCTGCTCGAGCGCGCCGGCGTCAACCGCATCATCACCCTCGACCTGCACCAGGGCCAGATCCAGGGCTTCTTTGATATCCCGGTTAACCACCTGTCCGCACTGCCGCTGTTTGGCCAGTACTACAACGACATGCACTTCGACACCGACAACCTGGTTGTCGTCTCCCCCGACGTGGGTCGCGCCAAGGCCGCCAAGAAGCTGTCCGACATGCTCGGCTGCGACCTGGCCATCGCCCACAAGGGCCGTCCGCGCCACAACGCCGCCGAGGTCATGGGCATCATCGGTGACATCAAGGGCAAGACCTGCATCATCAACGACGACATGATCGACACCGCTGGCACCCTGTGCGCCAACGTCAAGGAGCTCAAGGCTATGGGCGCCGGCGACATCTACGTGTGCGCCACCCACGGCATCTTCTCCGGTCCGGCCATCGAGCGTCTGAACGACGCCCCCATCGTCGAGTGCGTCGTCACCGATGCCATTCCCGTCGAGGTCGGCGGCAAGATTAAGACCATCTCGGTCGCCGAGGAGTTCGCTCAGGCCATCTCCGCCGTTTACCACGAGGAGCCCGTCTCCACGCTCGTCGGCGGCGACTTCGCGCTGTAGCCTGCCACGCATCGCATCATCTTTGATGCTTTTAAAGGGTCGGAAGCTCGCTTCCGACCCTTTTTCTATCCCTCGCCAACCTTCCCTGGACAATTAGTTCAAATTTGTATTTTCTTGGGCGCCCACATGGACCACTTGATGCGCCAAAGGTTCACCTGCCGGCATAATCTCGGCCAATCTCTCCTCTTATGGACGTCTTCACTATGCCATTCACTCTATTTTGCCCACCGAACCCTTCGACAATGGCGGAACGCTTCAATCGCCTTATACAAATCTGAACTAACTGTCCAACACCTATCTCGATCCATGCCTCCAAGGTCAAACAAGCGCCCTGAGCCCCGCTTTTTCAAGGCCCCTCGCACGATCTGCTACCGTCTGCGGCGCACGACGCCCCTTTGAGCGAAAAGAACGCCACGGCTGCATCATTTCGCCGACGGCTTAGTACTTTATAGCTATGACCACTGTGATCTCACATTTCTCCGCCCTCCGCGCAATTCGCCGCGCTCGACGGGCGTACTCTGCGCTTCCGTGGGGCATCATCGATGACAGGCAACAGGCACAAGCCCTTGCAAGTTGTGTTCCCAACAAGGACGCCATAGACTTTGTAGCTCTTGCGATGCTTGACGCCTGGAGCGAAGACGACTCCGAGCGCCTAGATCTCCTTGTTGCCGGCGGCAACAACAGACGGCCCGACGGACGTCTTCTCCAGCACAGCGTCACCGCCCCGCTTCCCGCGGAAGCAATCATGCACATCGAAGCTGACATCTACGCAACGTCTCCCGCCATGACAGCCATGTTGTGCTCTAGGAATGAGCCTGTAGCCAAAGTCCTGATGCTTCTCATGGAGCTGCTGGGGTCCTACTCCCTTCCGCCCGAGATAACCAACCCCATCGCCCACGACGACACGTGGCCCAAGGCCGGTAGCTCCGAAGCGATGGACGATCTTGATTGTCATGGCGGCCAGCCGGCACCCGGAAAGCAAGACGAAACCCGCTACGAACAGGCGCACTACAAATGCGAGCCTGCCACAACCATAAATGAGCTCGAGGCAGTCGCACAGTTTGCCAAAAGTAGCTCCTACGCCTCGTTTCGCACGGCCGTCAGACTCGCCCGAGCAGGATCCGCATCCCCAGCGGAGTCCTTAATGTTCGCCGTCCTGGGCGCGCCCATGCGCTTTGGCGGATTCGGATGCTGCAGCCTGCCCATGGGAGGCCTGCTACTCAACCATCGAATCGACTTCGACACTCTTGCGGTCAACATGTCCTCAGGCATCCCCTATGCCATCTGCGACCTATATTGCCCGGCAGCCGGAGTCGACAACGAATACAACGGAATTGGGCATGAGCTTCAAAATGCTCGCATCCACGATGGCAATCGAAATAATGGACTCAAGGCAATGGGCATCCACGTCCTGGTTATCAATCGCGACCAAATGAAAGACCTTGTTGCGCTCGAAGCCTTCGCACAAATGATGCATCGACTCGCTGGGGTTCGGTTCCGCTATCGCATCAAGGGTTATCGCAAACGTCAAGCCGCATGGCTCAACGCCCTTCGGGCCGGAATCGGCCTCGCGCCGGTCTAGAAAGCGTATCTCGACAACATCGCCGAGCAAGGCTGGACAGTTAGTTCAGATTTGTATAAACAGACGGCTTATTTCAAGGCGCTTTGCTGCCATCTCGGGGCCAATCACCTCATTTAAAGGCTCGAATGGCTTCGAAATAGCGCAAAACGTGCGCCCCAAAGCACCGAAACGGCTCCATGTCTCCGATTTTGGCAGCCGAGAGCCTCTTGCTTTATACAAATCTGAACTAACTGTCCACCCCGGTTTCCTGCAACCGCTCAAACGCCCTCAACTCACCTCAATTGCCCTCCATTTGACAGCGGCAACAGGGTCGCTCACCATAGCAGGCGACAAATCAACGAAAGGATGAACATGGCAGCTGCACAGCCGCTTAAGATTCGCATGGTTGCCGGGCTTGGCAACCCGGGCGAGGAATATGCCGAGACCCGCCACAACGCCGGCTTTAAGGCAATCGACGAGCTGGCCCGTCAGGCCGGTGTCACGTATTGGAAAAATCAGGCCGGTGCCGAGGTCGCGCTCATCAATATCAACGATGCCGAGGAAGAGGGCGGCAAACGCCAGATTGTGCTGGTCAAGCCGCAGTCATTCATGAACACCTCGGGCGGCCCCATCTCCAAGCTCTGCCGCGAGTACAAGATCAAGGCCGAGGAGCTGCTCGTAATCCACGACGAGCTCGATATTCCCGCCGGCGACGTGCGTGTTAAGGTGGGCGGCGGCCATGCTGGCCACAACGGCCTGCGTTCCATCATCGACAAGATGGGCAGCCGCGACTTCAGCCGCATCCGCACCGGCATCGGCAACCCTCCCGGCAAGATGGCCGTCGCAGACTATGTGCTTAAGCAGCTGCGCGCCCGCGAGGCCGAGGGCTTCCAGGACACCTGCACCCGCGCCGCAGATGCCGCCGGTTTGGCCATCGTCCACGGCGTAATCTACGCCCGCGATCACGTAAACGGTGCCGCTTCCGCCAACGGCAAGCACTAAAACCTACCATTTAGGGATGTTAATTTTGGCAGGTTTTATATGCGAAAACGCCGCCGCGGCCGCATCGCAATAAGTCCTGCGCCGCCATACATATGCAGCGCCCCAAAGGGGGCCGGCCCCACCGATGCGCGAGGCCGGCCCCCTTTGCCGTTTTGCCTGATAAAACCGACCAAAATAAACCTGTCCCTTTTTGGTAGGTCGGGATAAACCCTTTTCCCAACCGCCGAAGACACACGTAAACAGCATGTCCATGAGGGTATAATTTGCACCGTATGTCTGCACAACGCCTGTGCGCGTACGGTTTTACTCGGGCTACCGTCCATTTCCGTGGAGGCACGGTTCGGCGGCCCTAACAAGAGAGGGGTTCTATGTATAAGATCCTGGAGAAGACGCAGTTCTCGGAGAAGGTGTTCAAGTTCCGCATCGAGGCGCCCGCAATCGCCAAACATGCGCACGCTGGACAGTTCCTCATGGTTCGCGCCAACGAGACGGGCGAGCGTGTCCCGTTTACCCTGGCCGGCTGGAACGGTGACGAGGGCTGGGTCGAGTTCATCTTCATGGTGATCGGCAAGACCACCGAGATGCTTTCCACCTACGAGGCCGGCGAGTCGCTGCGCGACGTCGTGGGCCCGCTGGGCGTTCCCACCGAGATGGCCGAGGGCCCCTGCGCCGTCATTGGCGGCGGCGTCGGCCTGGCAATTGCCTTCCCGGTCGCCAAGCACCTGGTCGAGACCGGTCACGAGGTGCACGCCATCATGGGCGCCCGCACCAAGGACCTCCTGCTCATGGAGGACCAGTTCCGCGAGCTCCTCGACGAGGACCACATCCACATCACCACCGACGACGGCTCCTACGGCGAGCAGGGCGTTGTCACCGCTCCGCTGGAGCGCCTGCTGCAGGACAAGGCCGTGAGCCAGGTCTTCTGCGTCGGCCCCGTTCCGATGATGAAGTTCTCGACCCTCACCGCCCAGAAGTACGACACCCCCATCACCGCGTCGCTCAACCCCATCATGGTTGACGGCACCGGCATGTGCGGCTGCTGCCGCGTCGAGGTGGGCGGCGTGACCAAGTTCGCTTGCGTCGACGGCCCCGACTTCGATGCCACCCTGGTCGACTGGGATGACCTTCGTGCCCGCCAGGCCGCTTACCGTTCCGAAGAGGGCGAGTCCCTCAAGGCCTATGAGGAAAAGAGCTGCGCATGCCACTAGTTAACGGTCGTTTCGTTGCCGATATGAAGTCGCCCCGCACCCCCGATAACGAGGAGCCGGCTGCCGAGCGCGCCTGCGACTTCCGCCCCGTCGACAAGGGCTTCACCGAGGAGATGGCGCTGGCCGAGGCCGAGCGCTGCCTC
The DNA here is from genome assembly GCF_003459655.1 of Collinsella sp. AF19-1LB. NCBI lineage: Bacteria > Bacillati > Actinomycetota > Coriobacteriia > Coriobacteriales > Coriobacteriaceae > Collinsella > Collinsella sp. AF19-1LB. The sequence continues at coordinate 11,041 of NZ_QRWO01000026.1, read as the reverse complement.
AACTGCAAGAAGCCGTTCTGTGTTGAGGGCTGCCCCGTCAACATCAACATTCCCCGCTTTATCGAGCAGATCCGCGCGAAGGACTTCGGCGGCGCTCTCGATACCATCCGCGAGGACTCCATGCTTCCCGCCATCTGCGGCCGCGTCTGCCCGCAGGAGAACCAGTGCGAGGGTAAGTGCATCCGTGGCAAGAAGTCCGAGCCCGTGGCCATCGGCCAGCTCGAGCGCTTCCTGGGTGACCGCCCCGAGCTCGCCTCCACGCCCAAGATGGCCCCCAAGAACGGCAAGAAGGTCGCCGTCGTCGGCTCCGGCCCGTCCGGCATCACCTGCGCCGGCGAGCTCGCCCGCAACGGCTTTGACGTCACCGTCTTTGAGGCCTTCTTCACCGGCGGCGGCGTGCTGGTCTACGGCATCCCCGAGTTCCGCCTGCCCAAGGCAGTCGTCAAGCGCGAGATTGACGGCCTGGAGGACATGGGCGTCAAGTTTGAGTACAACTCCGTCGTGGGTAACATGGCCACGGCCGAGGAGCTGTTCGAGCAGGGCTTCGACGCCATCTACGTGGCGACCGGCGCTGGCCTGCCCAAGTTCCTCAACGTCCCCGGCGAGAACCTGCCCAACGTCTTCTTCGCTAACGAGTACCTCACCCGCGTGAACCTGATGAAGGCCAACAAGTTCCCCGAGTACGACACCCCCACCAAGCACGGCAAGAACGTCGTCGTCTTTGGTGGCGGCAACGTGGCTATGGACGCCGTCCGTACCGCCAAGCGTCTGGGCGCCGAGCACGCCATCATCGCCTACCGTCGTACCGAGGACGAGATGCCCTGCCGTCGCGCCGAGCTGCACCACGCCAAGGCCGAGGGCGTCGAGGTTCTGCCGCTCGTTTCCCCGCTCGAGTTTGTCGCTGGCGAGGATGGCTCCGTGTGCGCCGTCAAGGTCCAGAAGATGGAGCTCGGCGAGCCTGACGAGTCCGGCCGTCGTCGCCCGGTGCCCATCGAGGGTGCCATCGAGGAGATTCCCTGCGACGTCGCGATCTCGGCCATCGGCACCAACGCCAACCCCTTCGCTGCCAAGATCGGCGGCAAGATGGAGCTCAACAAGTGGGGCTACATCGTTGCCGACGAGGAGACCGGCCAGACCACCGATCCCCGCATCTGGGCCGGCGGCGACATCGTCACCGGTGCCGCTACGGTCATTCTGGCGATGGGCGCCGGCAAGAAGGCCGCCGCTTCCATCACCAAGAGCCTGCTGGGCGAGTAATCACCTACAGCGTTAGCCACCAAACGGCAAAGTCCCCGTCGAGCACACGCCCGGCGGGGACTTTTTCTATGTCGGCCGCCCCACCACCACAAAGGGGGCAGGTGCCTTTATGGTGATCTGGGGTCTGGTCGGTCGTTTTGTCTCGATCTGTAACAGTTAGAGCCTGTTGAGCCTTGTAGTTGTTACAGATCAAGATATTGTGCGAACATCCGCCTGTTCATCTCGATCTGTAACAGTTAGAGGCCAAATTCCTCGCTACATGTTACAGATCGAGACGTTAGGTTGGCGGCCATTCGGTTCATCTAAATCTGTAACATCTGGGGCCGTTTTGGGCAGCCAGGTGTTACAGGTTGAGATTTTGCGAAAGCCGAGGATGGGCGCCGTCGCCAAAACCTAGCGCTTGCGACGCTTGGTTGCGGCAATGCCGGCCGCGGCTACGGTTGCGCCGGCGATGCCCAGAGCGGCGACCGTCATCGCGGTGGTGTCTCCCGTGTTGACGAGCACCGCAGCATCGGACTTCTTACCGTTCTTGCCCTTACCCTTGGACTTGTCCGTCGTCACCGTGGTCGTCGTCGAAGTCGAACCACCCGCAGGAGCCCCGGTACCGCCAGAGCCATCCGCACCGCCACCCTGCTCGCCGCCGCCAGGCGTCGGCTTGGGTTCCGGCTTGGGTTCCGGCTTGGGCCCGGGCTCCGGCTCGGGATCGGGCGTCGCCTCATCGGTCACCGTAATCGTAATGTTCAAGCGCTCCGAATACTCGCTATACGACATGCCGGGACGCTGCGCCGCAATACGCACGTACATATTGCTGTCGAGCACAATGGGCTCGGTATACCGCACGCGCCCCTCATCACGGCAGGGGCAGGTGTCGTTGGCGGTGTACCAAATCGTCGTGCCATCCTCGGCCGAAAGCTCCAGCTTCGTGCCCTTGGGCACCGTAATATAGTTCTCCTTGGGCGACCATGCACCAAACGTCGTCGCACCAATCGTCGCCACCGGTCGCGCCGGTCGCACTGCCTCGGCAGACACGCGAACGTCGACCTGCTTGGACAGCGCCGTGCCGTCCACCGCCGCCGTCAGCGTCGTCAAACCGGGCAGAACACCATGCAGCGCAAACGTCGCCGCGCCGTCCTCGCCCGTCACGGCCTGGGTGGCATCGACAGAGCAGATAGCCGAGGACTCCAGCCCAACACTAACCTTTGCGCCCGCAAACGGCTTGCCCGCCTTATCGGTCACGTGCGCCACCAGCTCAAAGTCACTGCCCTCAAGCATGGTCACGGCCTGCTCCACGTTGAGCTTGAGCTTGTCGGCACGAACGCCCACGACAAGTTCGCCACTTGCCCAGCGCGCCATGGCCGTGCCGGCGTAGTTGCGAGCGCCATCGAGTTCAAACTCGACCGTCGAGCCCGCCTCACGCGCATCGGCATAGTGAATGCGCAGCACGCGCGACAACGGCTTGCCCTTGGGATCGTCCTGCTTGTCGAGCCACGTATACGTCACGTCGCCCAAGCCCTGCTCACACAATGCGGCCAGGGCATCGTCACTCGCATCCATATACTGTGCAAACTCAACCTCGACGCAATCGGTATAGGCATGGGCCGAAACCACCTCGGGCGCCGCCGTCGACACCAAGCCAATATTCACCTCAGTCTGAATCGGCGGCACGCGAAGCCAGGCCGAACGCGCCTCCTCATACCCGTCCTTGGTCACACGCACCTGATACCATCCGGTCGGCGTATTCCAGTTGTACGCACCGTCCGCACCCGTTGCAAGCGGATTGTCCTGCTCATACTCCTCGGCGTCCCAACGCGTGGCATTGGTGCCGGCGGCATCGTCGGCGCTCCACAGCTCAACCGTTGCACCCTCGACCGTATTGGACAGCAGGCCCTCGTACACCACGCCCGCAGGGTCGGGTGCAGCCTTGGCAGCCACGTTGCGATAACGCGCCTCGAAGATCGACTGCATCTTCTCGTCCGAGATCAAGCCGTCCTTGTTGGCCTTGTAGACCTCGGCATCGGTCAGCTCGCCCCAGTTGACCGTAATACGATTCTGGCATGCGCGCTCCACCTGCTCGCAGGCAACATCGTAGGCGCATTCGGCATTGGTCAGCTTAATCGCGCGCTCCGAACCTACGCTGGTCGAAGCCGCGTCATAGGCAGCGCCCACCACGGTACCCGCCGAACCGGCCGTCAGCACGCCGGCGATTGTCATAATGGAGCCCACCGCCACATCGGTGCTATCGTGGCAGAGCTGGCGATACAGCAGATCCTCAAACGCACGCGCCTTCTCCATGGCGTCACGCAGCGCGTAAATGCACTTCCAGTCGTCCTCGGTCTTCTCGGGCTTGGCAAGCAAGCGCGTATGCTGAAGCTCATAGCCCTCGCGCTCGCCCTTCACCTTCTGCATACGGACGTTCACGTTCTCCCAGTTCTTGCTGGCATCGTTCACGCCGTAAATGCCGGTAAAGATGCCGATGCCCTGGGTCGCCGCGGGAAACGCCTGGCCGGCCGCCTTCCACGCATCGGTCTTAAAGACCTGGCCGAACATCTCACACTCGATCTTGTAGCTTTTGAGCGAACGGATCGTGCGGATGAGCTTCATGTGGGCGCTGACGTCACCGTTGCGCTTCCAAGCCATAAGCCAACCGCGAATCGTAGAGTTATTGAGGCTGTGGACTACGTTCCAGTTATCGTACAGATTGTCCAAAATGTCGCATTGCATGGCGATTGAGTTAAACAGCAGCGCCTGGTTCTTGTTGTTATTGGAGTTCTCGATAAACTCCGACTCGATATAGGCCGTCTGCTCGCCATCGGGCGCCGCGACCTTAAAGCCCTTGACGGTATCGTCGTCAGCCGCCTTGTAGCTCAGCGAGCTGCCGAGCGCCTGGCCCAAATCGTTAAACCCGCTCGTCGACTGGCCGTTGTACTCGCTGGCCTTAATGCCCGCACACTTGTTGAGCGCCGCAGCGGTTGCGTCATTCCAGCTTCCGTATTGGTTGAGCTGGCCGATACCCATCGACTGGCCCACCAGATCCTCGGCCTGCTGGGCAATAAACTCCGCTCGCGACGCATGGTCGACGAGTTCCTTGATGGCCGCCGCATCCGCAGCGTTCGCGCCCTGGGCCGACGCAAGTTCCTGATACCAATCCTCGCCGGTGCCGTACGCGTCCTCAAAGATCATCTTGTCCACGTTGACGCCATAGCTGTCGCCTTGCTTGGTCAGCAGCGCCGACGAGCCGCCAACCGCAGCCTTAAGCTCGGCGGCAAACTGCGCCGCCTCATTGTCCGTCTCACCCTCGCCACTACCAGCGGCAGGAGCACGGCGAACCTTACGCGCGTTGCCGCCCTCGTCCTTGCCGTCCTTGTCCTCCTCGGCAAACGCATCGGCGACCATCTGGTCAATCGCGTCGTTAAAGGCCTCGTCGACATCATTAAACGAGCTATCCATCATATACTCGTGCCACTGCTGCACGGCATTCGAGAACTCCTGCTGGCGCTCCTCGGCCGCGGCGGAATGCTTTTTGGCCGAAGCGTTGGCATCAAAACTCAGCATGGTCATAAGCTGAGCATTGGAGATGCGGTAGGTCTGCGGCATAAAGATTTGCTCAAAGTTACCGCAGTTCACATAGGTCGAGTCATTCGCCTTGTTAAACTCGTCGAGCAGCTTAAGGTAGCCCTCGTCCACATACTCCGCCACATAGCGCACACGGGTGCCCTCGCGCGACTTTTGAGCCAGAGGAATCGTCACCGTCTTGCCATCCACGCAGTCCACGTACAGGTCGAGCGTGTCGGCGGCCTCTTCGTTTCCCACCTCGAGCGTGATGTCAAAGGTCCAGTAGGCGTTCTTCTTTTGTGGCAGATGATGGAAGGTCCACAGGCTCTTGCCGGTGTCCTTGCCGTCCTTGACCAAGTTTTGCGTACCGCCACGATACGTCACATCAAAGTTCCAGACCGAAGCGCTCGGAACATAGCGCACATAGTTGCGAGCCGTCACCTCTGCGGCAGCAGCGGCGACGTCGGTCGACCCCACGCGCGCCTCGAGCGTCACGCGCTCGGCGGCAAGCGTATCCTGCGGCAGGTCGTATTCAATCTTGGCACGGCCGAGTTTATTGGTCTTGCCAGTGTACTTTGCGGCCGAGGCGCCCGCGCCCACGGTAAGCTGCACGCTTTTGCCGGGCGCCGCATAAACGTAGGCCACATTGCCCAGCAGGCTGTGGACGTCGGTGCTGTCGACCTCGATGCGCGACCCGCTAACCTCGAGCGTGGTGCTTCCCAGCGGCAATGTCACCTCGCCCAGCGTAATAAGCGGCGAGATGGCATAGATACCCGCGGCCTTAGGCTTAAAGCGCACAAACACATCGGCGCCCATGCCCTTCTTCATATCGAGAACGAGGTTGTCGCCCTCCCACGTCGCGTCAGTCCACCATGTACGGGAGCTATCACCGGGATCGCGAGAGCCTGCGGACACATCCTCGACGGCATCCTTGGCCAGCGGAATCTCAATCTTGGCAGCCTGGCTGTCCTTGAGCTCGTAATGAATGCGCAGCTCGGTCTCCACGCCAACGACCGCGGACGAATCAGCAATAACCGAGCCCGCCGTCAGCCCGCGCTCGGCACGATAGGCCTCCACGTCAAACGTCGGCACGTCGAGCGTCACGTCGAGCTGTTTGCCGTCCTCAATCTTCACCTGCTTTTGCGCGATATGCTTACCCACGGTCAGCCCTAGCCGGCTAAACGTGGAATAGCTCGTCGCTTGAATGTCGTAGCTCGTCTTGTTAAAGGCGACGATGGTGTACGAACCGGCCTTAAGGCGCGGCGTCTCGGCCTTCATGATAGGCGTGGTGCCATCGTCTTCGTAACCCATCAGATAGGTGACGCCGTCGGCGACTAACTTGCCGTCGGACGTACGAAACACCAGCACGCGGTTGGCTCCCTGGTAGTCGCCCTTGGTCGTGACCGTCGCCGTACCCCAAGGCTTCAAGTCGATATCGACCTTGCCGGCCGAAGGCTTCACCGTCGCCGTCGCCCCACCCAGCTTGAGGCTGTCTTTGGGCACGAGCGTTATCTCCAGATCCTGGTCCGCGTCGGCAATGGCCTGCGACACCACGAGCGCTGTACCCTGGATACGGTAGTCGTTTTCCTTGTCGCCCTTGGCAGGTTTGAGCGTCTTGCCGCCGCTCTTCACCGTCAGATCGATGTTATCGAGACTATCGAGCTCAATGCGTTCGGTCTTATCCTGGCCTGCGACCGGTTCGAGATAGGCCACATTGAGTTCAATCGCGCGCGAAGTCGGAATCTTGGTAAAGTCCTCCGCCTTAATCTCTCCGATATTCCACGTGCCCGTCATCTGGTCGCCCGGGCGCGCCAGCACCATGTCATAGTAACCGCTGAGCGAAATGCGCAGGGTGACTGCTGTCTTGGAGAGAGCGTCCGCTGTAAAGCTGCCGTCATCGCCAACCGCCAGCGGCGTGGACTGCCCCGCCTGCACGAGTGTAGCCGTCGCGCTCTGGGGAAGTTTGCCCGTCACCTGGGCCGCCTCGCCCATCCACTCAAAGGTATAGGCGGGACGCGAAGGGTCGGCCGAGTCCATCTGATCGCCGACGGCATCCGCAACCTTCTTAATCATCGAGGGGTTGCCCGCCGAGTCCGTCGCATAGGCATAGATGGTCTGGCCCTCGCTAAAAGGCATCGAGTAATCGACGCCATCGATCGTCACGTTGTTGACGTACAGGCCCCCCTCTTCGAGCTTGATGTCGGGATTCATGACGCGCAGGGTCACCGCGCTGTGGTTGGTGGTTGAGCTGCCGGCGGCGCTGGTAATGCGCGTATTGTCAAACGGCTCCAGATCAATCGACTGCACGCTCTTGGGCACAACGATTTCCTTACCAGCCAGTGCGGGATCGAGGTAAGTAAACGCGTGCGCTCCGATATATTTGACGCCGTCGCCAATCGTCACCGACGACACATGCTCACACCCGTTAAAGGCATAGGGCCCAATCCGCTCCACCGTGCCCGGCACGGCGATCTGGGTAAAGGTGAGCACTGTTGTGTCCGAGACATAGAACTGTGGCACGCCGCAATAGGCGAATGCAAGATAGGCGATAGTTTTGACCGAAGGCGGCAGCGTTGCCACCACATTGTCGTCAAGTTGTTCGCAGTCCTTAAAGGCCTGCTCGGGAATCGTGGTAAAGGCCGCGTTGTTGGGCCAGGTTACCGTTTGGAGCGTCTTGCTTTTGTAGAATGCATAGCTCTTGAGCTCCTCGACCGAATCGGGCAGTGCGATCTCTTTGATGCTGCTGCCGCCCAAGCCGCCAACCGAGCGGACATGCGAATTCGAAGCGAAGGTGATCGATGTGAGCGCAGCGCTTCCCATACCCGTAAGGCTTACGACATTTTTGTCGTCGATGGTCGAGGGCACCTCCAACGTGGTAATGCCCGCGTCGCCATACTCGATAGAAATTTCGTTGGTGAGGCTATCGATCGAGAAGTAGTACTGCGCAGGGGTCTGCTCGCCGGCCACGTAGCCATCGTCGTATTCGTCCTTTACGCCCATGGCGCCCTTCGAGGTTGCCCAGAGTTCAAGTTCTTCGTTCCAGGTCGCCTCGGTGCCGGAAGCCTCCTCTTGCTTTTGCTGCTCGGCGAGCTCCTTGCCCTCGACAAGATCGGTGGCAAGCGTACCCGCAGGTGTGCTCTCGGTCTGTCCGGCGCCCGTCAGGCCCGCCGCCGATGCAATCTCGGAGGCCGGGGGCGTAGGGGTGTCACCGGTATCGGGCGCTGTGGGGCCGGCAGCGCCGGCATCGGGCGCGTGATCGGCGGCATCGGGCGCGGCGTCGGCGGGGTCGGCGGCGTCTACTTGGTCGACATCCGTCTGCACAAAGGTGCTATCGGTGGTGAGCACCTCAGCAAACGCGCCCACAGGCAACGAGCCCGTCACCATGGTGAGGGTCACCGCGGCAATGGTCAGGCGGCGGCAAAGCGCTCGAACAGTAGTCCACCTCATGGTCGTTCCTTTCCTGCAAACCAAAAGTCATCCAGCGTAATCGTTGTCCAAAAACAAAGCGAACGGTAGGTTCATATATACGAACCTACCGTTCTACCTGCGCAAACCGCCACAAAGGGGACAGGCACCTTTGTGGCGGTTCTGGACTTGGCCGGCCAGTTAGTCTCAATCTGTAACAGCTAGAGGCCAAATTCCTCGCTACGTGTTACAGATCGAGACGTTAGGTTGGCAGCCGAGCAGTTCATCTCAATCTGTAACATCTAGAGCCGTTTTGGGCAGTTTGGTGTTACAGATTGAGATTTTGCTGAGGCCGAGAACGAGAGCCGTCACCCAGCTCTAACGCTTGCGGCACTTGGTCGCGGCGAGGCCGGCGGCGGCTACGGTTGCGCCGGCGATGCCTAGGGCGGCGACCGTCATCGCGGTGGTATCCCCCGTGGTAGCCAGGACAGCATCGCCCTTCTTGGCATGCGTGGTTTTCTCAACCGTCTTGGTCGTGGCGGTTGTCGTGGCCGGCTTGGCCGCGGGCTTGGTCTCGGGCTTCACCTCGGGCTCGGTCTCAGGCTTCACCCCAGGCTGCGGCGTTGGCTTGGGATCCGGCGTAGGCTGCGGATCGGGAGTCGGCGTGGCCTCGGGCGTAAAGGTCAAATCGGTGTTGAGCCACAGGGTGTAGATCCAACCGCTGTCCTCATCGGATACGCTATCCGCGACCTGGTAGCCGCACTCCTGGCCGTTGATCACCAGCTTGGTGTCGGACGTGAAGTAGAAGCCGCGCGCGGACTTGAGGTAGATACCGTAGCGATAGGTCACGCCGGGCTTAAAGACGTCGATGTGATTCGTGATGTTCTGATCCCAGAACTTCTGAGAGTTCACTTCGCTGCCATCGCTGCCCGTCCAGAACTCACACTGAGGAAGGGAGTTGGAACCCGTCGGAACATTCGCCGTAAAGATCGGCTTATCGCCTGCCTTGAAGGTGGTCGTGGCGCCGTTGATCTCGACAACGTCGATGGCCCGCCATTCGTCGATCGGCTGCTCGCACAGCATATTGTCGGCGTTTGGTGCGAAGACGCCGTCGACGGTCTTGATGTGGTGCGCCCAATGGCCGTTGACGTACATCATGCAGTCATTGCCCACGGTATTGTCGCCCTTGAGCCTCAGCTCAACGGAGTACATGTAGAACTTGCCCTCCTCGAAGTGGTCAATCTTCTTCATGCCCGGCGTGTACTTTGCGGGGTCGGAATACCAGAAGGCAACGGGCTTGAGCTCCGCAGGGTCGCTGCCATCCATCTCTTCCCAGCACTCATAGGCGATCTCATACTTATCGGCATCGGCGGCAGGAATCGTCGCGGTCGCACGCGGCGCCTCGCCGGGCGCGTAGTCGATTTTCACATCGTTGACGTTTAGATTCTCAAGAGCTTCGTTTTCCGACGAAGCAGGCGTCGTAACTGTTTTAATAGCAGGGACATACAGGAATTCTCCGCTTAGACTCGACTTTACGGTTTCCCCGTTTACGGTAACAACGGTTTCATCGCTGAAGGAATATCCGTCTTTTGGCTTCAGCATAAGAGAATACACGTACTCTTTCCCGCTTTTAAACTTTGTAATAGTCGGCAGGGAACCATGTGAGCCGTTATCGGAATACCAGGCAGCAACGGGTTCGTTGTTTTCAAATTCCTGCCAGCATTCATAAGCGATTTCGTATTTATCTGCATCGTAGTTAGGGACACCTGCCGTCGCCTGCGGACCAGTATCCAGCTGCCAATTGAAGTTCGTATTCTGAACATTGGCAAAGGAGATGGATTCCGATTCTGATTCCGCTGCCGGGATAACAAGGCACGCCCTCTCGTAGACATGGGTGCGGGTGTAGTAGTCATCCCGGATCTCGTTAATAGTGGGTTTCCCGGTCGCCTCGGTGTCTCCTTTAAAGGCGTCGTCCGGATCACCGATGATGATATTCCCGGGCTCTGTACCCGTATACGTAAGCTTGGATCCATCATAGGTGGTCGTCATCTTGGACTTATTCTCCTTGTACTCCGTAAAGTACTTCTGCTCCTCCTTCTGTCTCTGAATCTTGCTGATATCCAGGGTAAGCGTTGTTTTATTGCTCGCACTGTCATACGCCGCATGGACGATCAAGTCCCCCAGGCCGATAAAAGTCAAAGCGCTACCATCGAGAGCAGACTGGTCTCCATCTACAAGGGCAATCCCCTTCACATACTCAATCGTTTCTTCTTTCTTGATGTCGGTGTAATTGTTCCGCACCGTAATATTGACCCTAACGCCGCTGCCGCCAACAACATCGGTCACACCGCAGGGCATGATGGCGTCATTCGCCGGCGTGGCGGCGTTGTCGCTGGGAGTATTTTGTTCAGCGGGTGCCGCATCGTTGGATTCATCGGTGGCGCCAGTCGGGACCGTCTGCTGAGGCTCAGCGGTGGCTTGCGCCGTCAGAGCAGCATCGGTTGCAGGCGCGGTCGCCGGAGCCGCCGTATCCTCCACAACCGTCGGCGTCACCGGAGCCGCGGCAACCTCATCCGTCCCAGCGGCCGGATCGGCGCATTCCGTCGCCAGCGCCACGCTCGGCAGCAGCAACTGACCGACCATAAGCGCACACGCGCCGGCGCAAGCGATTTTGGCACCCACACAACGCCAGGTACCGTGAACCAGCGAGCAGGTACGCTCGCGTTGGGTTTGCTTATCAAAGTGACTTCCGCACATAACGCCCTCCTTGGTCGTAGGGACACCACCACAAATGAACTGCGTCCCGAATCTTGGCCTTCTTTATTAG
>NZ_QRWO01000025.1:45473-46375 GCF_003459655.1 Collinsella sp. AF19-1LB | reverse complement strand
GCTGGTTCAAGGAGAACTGGCAGCGCGCCAAGATGACCGCCCTGGGCATCCCGGACCTCAGGGTCGTCCAGAACAACATCTCCTACAACGACAGCCGCGGCGTCACCCGCGGCATCCACGCCGAGCCCTGGGACAAGTTCATCTCGGTGGCCCGAGGCTCGGTCTTCGGCGCCTGGGTCGACCTGCGCGAGGGCAGCGCCACCTACGGGAAGGTGTTCACCTGCACGCTCGACCCGAGTAAGGCCATCTACGTCCCGCGCGGCGTGGGCAACTCCTTCCAGGCCCTGGAGGACGGCACCGCCTACACCTACCTGGTGGACGCCCACTGGTCCCTCGAGCTGAAGAGGACCTACACCTTCGTGAACCTCGCCGACCCCGAGCTCGCCATCGAGTGGCCGATCCCGCTGGCCGAGGCCACCGTCTCCGAGGCCGACCTCAACCACCCGATGCTCGCCGACGTCGTCCCGATGGCTCCCAGGCGCACCCTCGTCACCGGCTGCAACGGCCAGCTGGGCCGCGCGGTGCGCGCGCTGGCCGAGGAGCGCGGTGTGGCGAAGGACTTCGACTTCTGCGACATCGACACTTTCGACATGTCCGACCCGGACGCCTATTCGCAGTACGACTGGTCGCTCTACGGCACCGTGATCAACTGCGGCGCCTACACGTCCGTGGATAAAGCGGAGACCCCCGAGGGCCGCGTGACCGCCTGGAAGGCCAACGCGACGGGGCCCGCGCTTCTCGCACGCACCTGCGCCGGGCACGGGATCACGCTCGTGCACGTGTCCTCCGACTACGTCTTCGACGGCACCGAGGAGGTGCATGACGAGGAGGAGCCATTCAGCCCGCTGTCCGTCTACGGCCAGACGAAGGCCGCCGGCGACATCGCCGTGGCCGGGTGCCCG
>NZ_QRWO01000025.1:0-45463 GCF_003459655.1 Collinsella sp. AF19-1LB | reverse complement strand
CCTATTCGCAGTACGACTGGTCGCTCTACGGCACCGTGATCAACTGCGGCGCCTACACGGCCGTGGATAAAGCGGAGACCCCCGAGGGCCGCGTGACCGCCTGGAAGGCCAACGCGACGGGGCCCGCGCTTCTCGCACGCACCTGCGCCGGGCACGGGATCACGCTCGTGCACGTGTCCTCCGACTACGTCTTCGACGGCACCGAGGAGGTGCATGACGAGGAGGAGCCATTCAGCCCGCTGTCCGTCTACGGCCAGACGAAGGCCGCCGGCGACATCGCCGTGGCCGGGTGCCCGCGCCACTACGTCATGCGCAGCTCCTGGGTCATCGGCGAAGGCCACAACTTCGTCAAGACCATGAAGGGCCTCTCCGACCGCGTCGCCGACCCCGAGGACAAGCTGGACAAGGTCACCGTCGTGGACGACCAGCTGGGACGCCTGACCTTCACGCGCGACATGGCCGAGGCCATCTTCCACGTGCTGGGCTCGCACGCCCCCTACGGTACCTACGACTGCACCGGCTCCGGTGCCGTGAGGTCCTGGGCGGACATCGCCCGCGCCGTCTTCGAGGCCGCCAACGGCAATGGCGACAAGGTCGTGCCGGTGTCGACCGCCGACTACTACGCGAATGCCGCCGGCCCCGTCGCCCCGCGCCCGGTCCACTCCGCGCTCGACCTGTCCAAACTCGAGTCGGTCGGGTTCCACATGCCCGACTGGGAGGAAGAGCTGGGGGAGTACCTCAAGACGCTCTAGCCGCTATTAACTTTTCGAGAGTAAAAGCCGCCGTTCTTTAACGGCGGCTTTTCTTTTGCCTGGTGAATAGCCCCGCTGCAACAAGGGCGGCGGCGGTCGCCAGACTCACTGCAAGCCCCGCAAGGGCGCCCGGAGTCTTGTAGGTCATCACGATCCTATTCGCGCCTTTCTGCATGTTCAGGGATGACAAGCCCTTATCGGCGGCGGGCGTTAGTTCTGTGGCGGTTCCGTTTGCCGTTACGTTCCAGCCCTCATCGTACGGAACGCTCAGCAGTAGGTTGCCGTCATCCTTGGCGGTATACTCGCCTTCGATCCTTCCGTCCTCAAAAACCGTCGGAACAAATTCGCTCATCTTAAGCTCGTTAATAATCTGCTCGAAAACGTCCAGATTGAGGGCGTAAAAGACCGGCTCATTGTCTTGGGGCATGTCTGTATAGCCCTCTGCGACTCCGATTGACACCGTATGCTGGCTCGGGGAGTCCGATGCATCCGCAATCTGGCGGATATTATTGTCGAATCTCCAGGCCTCGTTTCCGATCGTTCGCTGGTCGATGGTAAGGGTGACGGGCCAATAACTGCCGGCGGTCGCATCTTTGTTGATGTAGAGATACCCGATGGAACCCGACGGCACGGTGGCGTTCCACTGCCTTAAGTTCTCGTCATCCTCCGTGTTTTTGGCCTCGATTTTGGTATAGAGCATTACCTCGCGGCCCAGGATTTTGCTGTAGAGGTCGTTTTGCTTTTCGAAGGGGTTCTCGCCCTTCAACGTGCAGTTTTGAATGTCATTGGATGTCATGACACCAACGCTGAGCGCATAGGGGTTCTCGTACACCGCACTTGCTGTATCGGCTATTTCAGTCATTGCCGCGTATCCCGAAGGCGCGTGCTCGGCGATGGCGTACTTGACTCCCAACAGGGCATCAACGGCAAGAATGGGCTCGGCATAACGGGTCGAGAATTCGCCGACGCTGCTGTATCCAAGGGAGTTGAGCAGTGCGATGGCCTGCGGATTGTTGGCAGACGAATACGAAGACAACTGGTTGTACCCAAGCGCCAAGCCTTCGTTGAGGGCGGCGCTGTCGACGCGTGTGGTTGTGCGGTCAATGCGATAGAACGACGCCGAAGTCTGGTCTTGAATGGTCGTGATAGTGTCGGTTGCGGTGGCGACATAGGCGCTGTTGGCTTTTTCGGAATAGCCTGTGTACAGCTGGTTCCACATAACATGGGCGTTGGCAAACAACTCAATGGCGGTTAGTGCCAGGAGGGGCATGATGACGACGGGGCGATAGGCTTGACGCAATTTAGGCTGGTTTTTGAGCGCATGCAGCGCGTGTCCTGCGGCCCACAGCGCAAAGAAGCTCAGCAAAAAAGCCGTGCGCGAGTAGAAGCCGTTGGGAACGCGCATGCCGCACCAGATGTACTCGAGCGGGCTCAAAACGGAGCTTGCGACCAGGATTATCGTGACGACGAGTGTTGCGATGCGCGTCTTGATCGAAACCGTGCGGTTAACCAGCAGGCTCACCGCAAGCAGCATCATGACGATGCCGCAATAGAACTGCGGTGTGCTTTCGTTGCTTACCCACATGCAGGGAAGAAAGCCCCTGATGAGCGACTTGAGGCTGGTTTTAAGTAGGGGGCCGAGTGCTAGAACGGGACCGCCCTTGGACATGGCAAGGATGGTCGGCAAAAAGGTCCAGGCGGACAGAAGCAGTCCGAGCGCGATAGCCCCGGCGAACCGCAGGGCCCGATCGAGCATGAGCTTCCAGCTAAAACCTTCTTCTGCAACATAATCGACAAATTCGACCAATACGAAGATGCAGAGGAACAGGATGCTGATGTAGGCCGTATACCAGCAGAACATGACATTGAGCGCCGTTGCGATGACGAGGCGGATCATGCGCTGCTTGCGGATGAGCTCGTAGCATCCGTAGGCGCAGATGGGCAGCAGGATGAGGCAATCGATCCAGAGCGGGTTGCGTAGGTTGCTGATGGTCCAGCTGCAAAACGTGAACGAGAGGGAAAGCAGGAATGCTGCGGGCTTGGGTAGGTCAAAGCGCTTTTGCACATACCAAGCGCTGCTGATGTGGATGCAGCCCAGTTTGAGCGCGGAGATAACAAACACGAAGAGCGTTAGCTTGTCTGCGGGAAAAAGCGCGCAGAGCAGGTTGAAGGGGCTGGCGAGGTAGTAGCTATAGAGCCCCCATGTGTTCATGCCGAGTCCTTGCGAGAAGGAATAGCGAAGGCTTGCCTCGCCTAAAAGGACGCGCCGGAACCAAGCAAAGAAGTCGATGTATTGGTATTTGAGATCGTTGGTGAGAAACGAGTTGTCGCCAAAGGGGTAGACATGCCCTGCCACTGCAAGTGCGACAAAGAGTGCGACGGAAAATGCGAAGCAGGCGGCGTAGAACGCCACATTCTTGAGCGTGCTGTTATTGGGCCGTGTCATCAGATTCCTCGTTGGATTCTCGAATGATATAGATGGGACGTCGCTTGGTTTCCAAGTAGGCTTTTGCCAAGTATTCACCTATGATTCCCAGGCACAGAAGCTGCATGCCGCCAAACAGCGTTATGAGGCAGGCGAGCGACGGCCATCCGCCGACGGGGTCGCCCCAGACAAGCGTCTTTACTAGGATGACGACGAATCCCAGAATAGCGATGAGGCAGAAGACGATACCCGTGAGGGCGGCGAGGGAGAGCGGTGCCGTGGAAAACGCGACGATACCGTCGATGGAATAAAGGAGCAGCGACCAAAAGCTCCATTTGGTCTCGCCGGCCACGCGGTTGACGTTTACGTAGGGGAGCCATTTGGTCTTGAAGCCGACCCAGCCGTAAATGCCCTTGGAGAATCGGTTGTATTCGCCCATGGAGATGATGGCGTTGACCATAGGCCGCTTCATGAGCCTAAAATCGCGTGCTCCGTCGACGATGTCGGCCTTGGAAATGCGGTTGATGATCTTGTAGAACATACGGGCACAGAACGACCTGATGGGAGGTTCGCCTTTGCGGGTGGTCCTGCGCGTTGCGACGTTGTCGTAGTCTTCGGTCTGCAAGATCTCGTACATCTGCGGCAGGAGCGAGGGCGGGTCCTGCATGTCGGCATCCATGGTGGCGACATAGTCGCCTTTTGCGTGCTGGAGTCCGGCGAGTAGTGCCGCCTCCTTGCCAAAGTTGCGCGAGAAAGAGTGCCAGCGGATGGCGTATGGATGCGCCGCCGCGGCTTCCGCCTTCATGACGGCGAGCGTTTTGTCTGCCGAGCCATCGTCGATGAGGACGGCTTCAAAGGAGATGCCGGGGTCTTGCCGGGTCATGATGCGAACGACGCCATCGAGCTCTTTGAGAAAGATCGGAAGTGATTCCTGCTCGTTGTAACTCGGTACGACGATGGAGATGAGCGGCATGGTGGTTTACCTCTCGCTTGGCTTGGAAGTAGGGTGGCCGGGCTGGTCGTCGTAGGCGTACTTGCTATATACGTTGACCTCCCACTGCTTTTTTTCGACCTTTGCTACAGAATCCAGGATGAATCCGGTTGCAAGGCTCAGGCCGCACAGGAACATAAACGACGCGGCGAGCATGGCGGTGGGGAAGCGCGGAACGAGGCCGGTCTGGAAATACTCGACAACGATGGGCATGCCCAGGGCGAGGCCGATCACCGCAAACAGAAGCGCGACGAGGCTGAAGAACTTCAGCGGGCGGTAGTCCTTGAACAGCGTGCCGATCATCGCGACGACTTTAATGCCGTCGCTCACGGTATTGAGCTTGGACTCGGAGCCTTCCGGACGGTCGCGGTACTCGATGGGCACATCTTTGATGCGCCAGCGGTGGTCGACGGCGTGGATCGAGAGCTCGGTTTCGATCTGGAAGCCCTCGGAAAGCACGGGGAAGGTTTTGACGAACGGGCGGCTCATGGCGCGGTAGCCGGTCATGACGTCATCGAAGCTGTAGCCATAGATCCACTTGATCATGGCGCGGACCAGATTGTTGCCAAAGCCGTGGAAGGCACGCTTGTTCTCCTCGGCGTAGGTGCCGTTGGAAAGGCGGTCGCCTACGGTCATGTCGGCCGTGCCGTTAAGGATGGGCTCGCAGAGGGCTTTGGCAGCCTCGGCGGGATAGGTGTCGTCGCCGTCGACCATCAGGTAGCAATCGGCGTCGATATCGCGAAACATCTGGCGGCACACGTTGCCCTTTCCCTGACGGGGCTCAAAGCGGACCGTGGCGCCGTGCTCGGTGGCGATGCGTGAAGTATCGTCCGACGAGTTGTTGTCATAGACATAGACCGTCGCTTGCGGAAGCTCGCGGTGAAAGTCGTCGATGACTTTGCCGATCGTGAGGGCTTCGTTGTAGCAAGGGATGATGACGGCGATGGATTCAGAATTCACTCAATGCTCCTTATACTTTCAATCCTTGAAAGTATAGCCGTTTGGGCTTGGCATCCTAAGATGTGGGTTAGTTCTCCAGTTTTGTTGCGCGAATCGTTTGCATGGCCGTCGGGTCTATACTGTTCGTTTGTCAACGATTACGAGTAAAGGAGTTGCATCCGTGTCGGATCAGACAAAGCAACAAGAAACTCGCAGTCTGCCTGCGACGTTTGCTAAGAACGAATTTGAGAAGGATGCGTTTATCCTTCGTCAGCTGGTTACCAAGGATTTTAAGATCAAGTATCGCCGTAGCGTTCTGGGTGTCGCATGGTCGGTGCTCAATCCGTTGCTGATGATGATCGTCATGGCCATCGTGTTCTCGACGATTTTTGGCCAAGGCCGCAATGGCTCAATGACGCCCGAGATGTACCCGCTGTACTTGATCGTGGGTAACATTACCTTTGCCGTCATGTCCGAGTCTACGAACCAGGCCCTGACGTCTATCGTGGGCGCTGCCCCTCTGCTCAAGAAGGTTAAGGTGCACCGCTGGGTCTTCCCGGTGCAAAAGGTGCTCTTCTCGCTGGTCAACTTTGCCTTCTCGCTGGTCGCCGTCGCCATCGTCATGCTGTGGTTCCGCGTTATGCCTTCTTGGCACCTCATTCTGCTGCCGGTTTGCCTGCTGCTGCTTATGTGCTTCTGCATGGGCCTGGGCATGATGCTCTCTGCTCTTACGGTCTTTTTCCGCGACGTTATGCATCTATGGAGCGTCGTCATTACGGCGTGGACTTACATTACGCCCATCTTCTGGACGACTGACTATATTGCGCAAATGCCGCATCTCGTGCGTATCTTGATGTATGCGAACCCCATGTTCAACTACCTGCAGTTTATGCGCGATATCTTTCTGTTTCAGACTACGCCCTCGCTCATGACGTTTGGTATGTGCGTTGCCTGGGCGGTTCTTGCGCTTATTATTGGCTACACCGTGTTCCATAAGTCCGAGCGCAAATTTATCCTCTACATCTAAGGAGTGCTGTGATGACTGAATCTGTTGTTGATTACAGCGAGCAGCCTCTGGCTGTCGAGGTCGACGACGTCACCATGATCTTTAACATGGCGTCTGAGTCGCTGACCAACCTCAAGGAGTACTTCATCAAGCTCGCCAAGCACGAGTTGTTCTTTGAGGAGTTTAGGGCGCTTAAGCATATTTCGTTTGATATTCATCGTGGCGAGGTCGTGGGTCTGGTTGGCACCAATGGCTCCGGCAAGTCTACGATGCTCAAGATTATCGCTGGCGTGCTTGAGCCAAGCGAGGGCAGCGTTAAGGTGCACGGTAACATCGCGCCGCTGATTGAGCTTGGTGCCGGCTTTGATCCCGAGCTGACCGCCCGCGAGAACATCTATCTGAACGGCGCCCTGCTCGGCTATACCAAGGAGTTCATCGACGCCAACTTTGACGGCATTATCGAGTTCGCTGAGCTTCAGAACTTTGTCGACATGCCGCTTAAGAACTTCTCCTCGGGCATGGTTGCGCGTATTGCCTTTGCAATCGCGACGATTACCGAGCCCGATATTCTGATCGTTGACGAGACGCTGTCCGTCGGTGATGTGTTCTTCCAGCAGAAGTGCGAGGCCCGCATCCAGCACTTTATCCAGAGCGGCGACGTGACGGTTCTGTTCGTTTCGCACTCCATGGAGCAGGTTGAACGCATCTGCCAGCGTGCCGTTTGGATTGAGAAGGGTGACCTTCGCATGGACGGCCCGGTCGATGAGGTCTGCAAGGCGTACCGCGAGCAGTTCAACTAGGTTATAATTACTTGCGCCTGACAGGTTTGCGCTTGCTTGGGCGTGCGGTTATTTGCTCCATTAGCTCAGTTGGATAGAGCAGGGGACTTCTAATCCCAAGGTCGACGGTTCGAATCCGCCATGGAGCACCATCATTTATTAAGCCCGGACCGCTTGGTGGTCTGGGCTTTTTTCATCTTGCGTGCTGCGGTTTTGAAGGGTTCGCCATGGGAAGTAAAAGGCTCGACTGGATAGATATTGCAAAGGGGATTGCAATGATTCTGGTCATTGTGGGGCACACCGTCCCAAATCCTTCTCCCTTGCGGCACGCGATCTTCTCGTTTCACATGCCGGTGTTCTTTATTCTTGCCGGGTATACGTTTAGGCCGAAGCCGTGGCGCGAGCTGCTGAGTGGTTCGGTGTCGCGCCTGCTGGTGCCGTATGTGGTTCTTGCACTGGCGTGGCAGGTGCCGACGTTCTTGATGAGCGGTGTTTCTTTGACGAGCGGTACGCTGGTTGCGGGGCTTAAGACGCTTGTGTTTGCCTCAGGCGTTGATGTGCCTCGGCTTGGCGTTGCCGCCGTTGGCATGGCATGGTTTTTGGCGGCGCTGTTTACGTCGCGCCTGTTGTTTAATGCGCTCGTGCGGCTGTTTGATCGCCGCGGGATCGGGGTTGTTTGGCAGGGCGTTGTCTGTGCCGCGATTGCCTTTTGCGGATTGAGCGTGTCTCGATTAATGGGTGTTTACCTGCCGCTCGATATGGATCTGAGCTGCTATATCTTGCTGCTGATGTGGGTTGGCTATACGGCGCGCCAAAAGGGGCTGGAGCCGAGCGTGAGCAAGCCCCTGCTGTTTATTGGAGCCGGTGTCGCTTGGCTTGTCCTTGCCGCGCTGAGTGGGCTTGAGCTTTCGAGCCGCCGCGTGGATGGGTTTGTGGTTGCGACAGTTGCCGCTCTTGCCGGCAGCTACTGCGTGTGCTGGGTTTCCATGGCGCTGGAGAAGTTGAAAGACGTGCCGGTTTTGGGGTCCTTTGAACAAGCCCTCGTGTTCTGCGGACAGGCCAGTCTTGCCATCTTTGCAATCCACGCGGTCGATTGGTTTATTCCTTGGCAGACGATGCCGCTGCTTATGACGCTGCCGGCATCGTGGCTCTTCGCGTCAATCGTACGCTGTGCCTGCGATATTGGATTGGCATTCGTGATTAAGAAGGCGTAACAAAAGCAGTGTGACTAAGTTGGCCCCCGCTGTTTCATTTGGGTTTTAAGTATTCTGGTAAGACTTTTCTAACGCATTCAGCGATTGCGGCCATAGAACCTAGTGCAGCACTCTGGCCGTATCATCAACATCCAAAAAGTCATTGGTGGCACCGACGAACTCCTGCATGTTCTTGACGATGCGGCCGTCATTTTCAATACGGATTTCGAAACGCTTCCAGGGGAATTTCATGATGTGATAAAGGGTTACCAGCACGTCTTGCTCTTTGCCAATCTTGAGCAGCCAACGGGCGCAGTTGTCTCCGCAGGTGGAAGCATTAAATACCATGTCGGGGAGATTGCGTACCAGCAGCAACGTCTTGACACCGCCAGAAAGCTCGAGTGGCGTAATCGAGCCAAGCTGCTTGCTGATGATGTTGTGGGGGCCGATGAGCTCTGAACCGTCAACACCATTAATCATCTGTGCAGCCATGGGATCTTCGAACCATGAATCCAGGTACGAGTTCCTAAAGTAGGTCTTGGTATCGTAGATGGAACCGGGGTAATCCCCCAGGTGAATGCTCAGCATGTGGGTCTCCAGACGTAGTGTGACTGCAACGATTATATGCCAGTAACAAAATGCCGGAAGCAGCGAGGTCGCTGCTTCCGGCGCTGGAGTTTTGTTCGCGTGAATCGGTGTTAATGAATTGATCCGCGAGGCTACTTTTCGAGATGCTCCTTCAGCAGCTCCAGTGCATGCGCATAGCCTTTCAGGCCTTCGCCGGTGATGGTGGCGAAGCAGGCTAGGCGTGCATAGCTCACCTGGCGGAAGTCCTCGCGGGTCTCGACGGCGCTGATGTGGACCTCGACGGCAGGGATGGCGACGGCCTTGAGGGCATCGAGGATCGCGACGCTCGTGTGCGTGTAGGCCGCCGGGTTGATGACGATGCCGTCGACCTTGCCGTAGGCCTCCTGGATCTTGTCGACGATGCTGCCCTCGTGGTTGGATTGGAAGACCTCGACCTCGTTAAAGCCCTGCGTGGCGCCTGCCTCCTGGCAGATCTGGACCAAACGGTCGTAGTTATCGCTTCCGTAGATGCCCGGCTCGCGAATGCCGAGCATGTTGAGGTTGGGGCCGTTGATGACGAGTGCCTTCATGGTTGCTTCCTTTGCAGTTGGTTGGCGTGGCTGGTCTTGCGATCTTCGGCGATTGCCCAGATAAAACCTGCCAAAATAAACCTGTCCCTTTTTGGCAGGTTAGAGGGTCTCGACGATGGCGGCCGCGGTTTTGGCGGCGCAGTCGCGTGAGTCGATGATGTAGTCGGCCCAGGAGCGGTAGCGCGGCATGCGCTGCTCGGCGAGCTTGTCGATGCCATCGCGCGCCGTGATGGGGCGGCCCTTGTGGGCGAGCTCGTCGAGCTTGCGATTGAGCATCACAATCTGGCTGTTCTGGTGCAGCAGCGGGTAGTTCTCGTCGCGCGTGACCACGCCGCCGCCGGTGGAGAGCACCAGGCCGCTGCGCTTGGAGATGTCGGCCAGCGCCGCCGTCTCCTGCTTGCGGAAGGCCACCTCGCCGCGCTCGACGATAAAGTCGGCACAGGTCATGCCCAGACGCTCCTCGAGCGCGTGATCCAAGTCGATGTGCTCGCGACCCGTGAGCAGGGCGATCTGCTCGCCCACGCGGGTCTTGCCCGAACCCGGCATGCCGATCAGGGCAATGTTTTGCTCGCGGCGGGACAGACGCTCCGTTATGTCCAAGATGCGCTTGCGCGGGGTGACCTGGCCGGTATAGCGCTCAACGGCCTGTGCCGCTTGGGCCACGAGCATCAGTAGGCCGCCGATGCAGGGGATGCCGCGGCGCTCGGCCTCGAGCATCAGGCCCGTGCGAGCGGGGTTGTAGACAATGTCGATAACGCCTTCGAGCGCATCTAGCCCTTCGAGCGTGCAAGGCGCGTCGGGGCAGTGGGGGAACATGCCGGCAGGTGTGCAGTTGACGAGCAGTGCCGCATAAGATTGCTGCGCGATGTTGTCGTAATTGACCTCGCTCGTACGACCCACGGGTACGACGACGGCGCCCAGGTCACCGAGTACCATGCTCGCCGTGGTGCCGGCGCCACCGGTGGCACCGAGCACGAGGACCTTCTTGCCGGCAACCTCTACGCCCAGCTCCTCGACAAGGCACTGAAAACCGAAGTAGTCGGTGTTGTCGCCGCGTAGGCGGCCGTCGGGCAGGCGCGTGATGGTGTTGACGTTGCCCATGCGCTCGGCGAGCGGGCTCAGCTCGTCCAGGTATTCCATGACGGCGCGTTTGTAGGGGATGGTCACGTTGGTGCCTTCCCATTCGTTACACGTCATAAAAGCCTCAAGATCCTCGGGCTCGCGCTCAAATCGCACGTAATCGAGCCCAGCGAGCTCTTTGTAGATGGTTGGGGTGTAGCTGTGGCCCAGCACGCGGCCCAGCACTCCGTAGGGGCGGGTTGCGGCGGTATCGGTCATCTAGAGCACCTCCGTGTAGCTGCCAAAGTAGGTGAAGCTCTCGCACACGTCGTCGATAGAATCGAGCAGGTCGTCGAGGGCCTTGCTGCCAAAGGGGCAGTCCAGATCAAAGTAGAACATAAACTCAAAGTCGCGGCTGGGGATGGGGCGGCTCTCGAGCTTGATGAGGTTGATATTGAGCGCGTAGAAGCGCTCGAGCACGCGATAGAGGGCGCCCGGCTCGTTGACCGTGGTAATCATGAGCGAGGTGCGGTTGGCGCCGGGGTAGACGCGCGGCTCGCGGCTGATGACGACAAAGCGCGTGTAGTTGTTGTCCGAGTCCTGAATGTTGGACTCCAGCGCCTCCAGGTCGTAGAGTGCCGCGCAGCTGCGCGATGCGATGGCGGCAACATCGGTGCGGTCGGAGTTGGCGACCATCTCCGCCGACATGGCGGTATTGGGGTACTTGGTGGCGTGCAGGCCGTGGGCCTCGATAAAGCTGGCGCACTGCGCGATGGCCTGACCGTGGCTGTAGACCTCGCGCACGTCGGCGAGCTTGGTGCCGGGCTTGACGAGTAAGTTGTGGTCGATCTTGAGGCGAAGCGAGCGCACGATGTGGAATTCGAACTGGGCGAGCAGGTCGTAGACAGCGTTGACCGAGCCGGCGGTGGAGTTCTCGATTGGTAACACGCCAAACTCGCAGAACCCGTCGCGTATAGCGCGCATGACGCCCTCGAAGGTCTCGAAGAACGCAATATCCGGCACGTCGAAGAGCTTGCATGCGGCGATCTGGCTGTAGGCACCCTCAACGCCCTGGCAGGCGACGCTGGCAGTCTGGGGGAAGGGCGTGTCGAAGGCTACGGCCGTGGCGTGGGCCTTTTGCGACACTGTGATGCCCTTGAGTTCGTTGATGTAGCGCTGCTGCTCGGCCTTGCTCATGCTCATGAGGAGACGGAACAGGGTGATGGTCTGGGCCTCGTAGCGCTCGGGTGCGCGGCTGGCGAGGTTGTTGAGCTTGGAGCGCTCGCGGGCGGGGTCGAAGACGGCCTTGCCCATCTCGATTTTTGACTTGGCGACCTCGGTGGCAATGTCCATGCGCTCGACAAAGCTGTTGAGGAGCGTGGTGTCGATGCCATCGATGGCCTGGCGAATGTCAGCAAGGTCCATGGAGACCCCTTTCACGTGTCGGGGGATGTTGAGGGGTGGATAGTTAGCGCTAGGCGGCGTCTTCGAGGAGGGCGTCCCAGATGGCGAGGGCGGCGGCTGCCTCGGCTACGGGGACGGCTCGGGGGACGATGCAGGGATCGTGGCGGCCATGGACCGAGAGCTCGGCATTTTCCATAGCGTCCATGTCCACCGTCTGCTGCTCGCTGCCAATGGAGGGCGTCGGCTTTACGGCCATGCGCCACATGACGGGCGCGCCGGTCGAAATACCGCCCAGGATGCCGCCGGCGTTATTGGACTCGACCTTGATCTCGCCTGTCTCGGCATCGATGCGATACGGATCGTTGTTCTCGCTGCCGCGCATGGCGGCCACGGCAAAGCCCATGCCAAACTCCACGCCCTTTACGGCGGGAATGCCAAAGGCGATTTGCGCGATGCGGTTCTCGATGCCGTCGAACATGGGGTCGCCGATGCCCGCGGGAAGCCCGTAAATGCCGCACTCCACGATGCCACCGATGCTGTCGAGTTCGTCGCGCGCAGCTAGGATTTCCTCGCGCATGCGGCCGGCTGCGGCGGCGTCAATGCACGGCAGATCGTTCGTAAGGATCGCCTTGCGGTCGGCCTCGCGATAGACCATATCGTCCATCGGCAGGTCGGAGATGCCGCCGATCTGCGCCACATGTGCCATCACTTTAATGCCGCGGGCCTCGAGTGCCTGCAGCGCAATGCCGCCGGCGATGCACAGGGGTGCCGTTAGGCGGCCGGAGAAGTGTCCGCCGCCGGCGACATCGTGCATGTTGTGATACTTCACGCGCGCAGGGAAGTCCGCATGTCCGGGGCGGGGCTTGCGGCGCAGTTCGGAGTAATCCTTGGAGCGCGTGTTGGTGTTCTCGATAATCGCGGCGATGGGCGCGCCGGTGGTATGTCCATCGACCACACCGGCGATGATGTGGGCGGCGTCGGCCTCGCGGCGTTTGGTCGCGGTCTCGTCGCGACCGGGGGCACGACGGTCAAGGAAGGCCTGCAGCTGCTCCTGGTCAACAGCGATGCCCGCCGGAATGCCATCGAGGGAGCAGCCGATGGCGGGGGAGTGCGACTGGCCGAAGATGCTTACGTGCAAGACGTTGCCAAAGGTCGAGGACATGCTATTCCTCCTCGAGTGTGACCTTGCCGCCCAGCAGGCGGTAGTGGTCGAAGAAATCGGGATAGGACTTGTTGACGGCCTCGGCGCCGTGGATCACGACCTCGCCGGTGGCGCGGCTCGCGGCGATAGCGGCCATCATGGCGATGCGATGGTCGTTGTGCGAATCGACCTTGCCGCCGGTGAAGGCATCGACACCCTTGATGATGAGGTCATCGCCGGCAATTCGTACCTGCGCGCCCAGCGCGGTGAGCTCGCGGGTGGTGGTGACCAAGCGGTCGGATTCCTTGATGCGCAGACGGGCACAATCGCGGATAAAGGTGCGGCCCTGTGCCAGCGAGGCCACGGCCGAGATGACGGGCACCAGGTCCGGAATGTCGTGGGCACTCATCTCAAAGCCGGCGAGCTTGTCGGACTGCACGGTGGCGGCGTTGGTGGAGCGCACGATGCGGGCGCCAAAGCGCGAAAGCGCGGCAAGCACGTTACGGTCGCCCTGTGCGGAGCTTAGCGACACGCCCTCGACGGTGATTGGGTCGGTACCGATGGCGCCGGCGCACAGCCAAAAGGCGGCGTTGGACCAGTCGCCCTCGACGGCCACGCTGCCGGGCGTGCGGTACGAGCCACTGCTCACGCGGAAGTTCGTGACCTCGGGCTGGCCGTCCTTGGCCGGAATGCGCTCGACGTCGACCTCGACGCCAAAGGCCTTCATGGCCTGTATCGTCAGGTTGATGTAGGGGCGGCTCTCGATGAGGCCGGTTACCTGCACGCAGGAGGGCTGGGCCAGCAGCGGGGCTGCCAGCAGCAGGCCCGAGATGTACTGCGAGCTCACGTTGCCCGGAAGCACAAAGGTGCCCGGGCGCATGCGGCCGCTCGTCTTGAGCGGAAAACCGCCCAGACCCTGTAGGTCGCAGCCGGCGGCGATGATCTCGTCCGAGAGCGGGGAGAGCGGGCGGGCGCCCAAGCGCCCCTGACCCACAAAAGTTGCTTCTGCGCCCAGCGCGCAGGCGACGGGCAACATAAAGCGGAGCGTGGATCCGCTTTCACCGCAGTCAAGCGTGCCGCCGGCAAGGGCCTTGAGCAGGCCAAATTCAACACTCTTCATGGTGGGGTGGACCTGGAAGCCGTCCTCGACGGTCTCGATGCGAGCACCCAGGGCCGTAAGGCAGCGCACCGTAGCCTCGATGTCGGCGCAGGTGGTGTTGCAGGTGACGTGTGTCTCGCCGTTGGCAAGCGCAGCGCAGATGATCAGGCGATGCGCCATCGACTTGGACGCGATGGCGGGAACGGTGCCCTTGAGCGGGGACGGGGTGATGCGGGCTAGCATGCGGATGCGTCTCCCTTCTGGCCGAGGCCCTCGGCAATGAGTTCGTGGAAAGTGGAAAGCGGTGTGCGGTCGATGCTGCAGCGGCCAATGCCGTGCGGAATCACTAGATCGATGGTGTCACCCGCGCGCTTCTTGTCGTGGAGCGCCTCGGCAAAGACGGTATCGGCATCTAGGTCGCAGCGGGTCTTGAGGCCATGGCGGGCGCAGAGTTCCTCAATACGATCGGGCAGTGCAGCATCGCAAATGCCGTGCAGGGCCGCGGCGCGCGTGATGATGCCCATGCCGATTGAAACGCAGTTGCCGTGTCCGAGCTCAAAGTGCTCGCAGGCCTCGACGGCGTGCCCGGCGCTGTGTCCAAAATTGAGGAGCTTGCGCTGGTTGGTTTCGCGCTCGTCGGCGACGACCACGGCGCGCTTGATGTCGATATTGCGGGCGATGATGAGCGCTACGCGGGCCACATCGCGGTTGAGCAGCTCCAGCGTGAGCGGGGTCTTCTCCAGCTCGGCGAAAAGCTCCGGGTCGGCGATCACGGCGTGCTTGACGACCTCGCCGCAGCCGTCGGCGAACTGCTCGGGCGTGAGGGTGGCCAGGCACCCCACGTCGGCAATAACCATGCTCGGCTGCCAAAAGGCGCCGGCCAGGTTCTTGCCGGCAGCCAGGTCTATGGCGGTCTTGCCGCCCACCGACGAATCCACCATGGCGAGCAGGCTCGTGGGGATCTGCACAAACTTGCAGCCGCGCATGTAGGTGGCGGCCACAAAGCCCGCCACGTCGCCCACGACGCCGCCGCCGAGTGCCACGATCACGTCGGAGCGCGAAAGCTCGTGCTCGGCCACAAACTCCAAAATGGCAACGTAGGTCTCGGCGCGCTTATGGGCCTCGCCGGCCTCGAAGGTGCAGATGCTCACCTCGTAGCCTGACGCCTCCAGGCTCTGCTTAACGGGCATCTGGTAGAGCGGGCCCACGTTGGTGTCCGTCACGATGACGGCCTTGGTGCCGCCGGCGGTGGCGCGCACGAGCGGCCCCGCCTGCTCCAGCAAAAACGTGCCAACATGCACCTGGTAGGGGCGTGCAGTGTCGATATCGATGGTAATCGCCATAAGCTTCGGTCCTTTCGACCTGGCGTGATGGGTTGTCTAGTGGGAGGCCTCGTCGTCGAGTGCGCGCTTAATGCGGTCGCCCTCGGCAAGGAGATTCTCCAGATAGCGCTGGTCGCGGTCCTTGAGCGCGCGGCTGTAGGCGCCGAGCGATTCGATCAGATGGTCGATCTCGAAGGCGAGCGCATTGGCGTCGTCGATCATGAGCTCGGACCACATCTGCGGATTGAGGTGCGCTACGCGGGTGAGGTCGCGGTAGCTGCCGGCCGAAAAGCCGTGGTGAACCTGAGCGGTCGGGCTCTTAACATAGGCGTTTGAGACGACATGCGCGAGCTGGCTCGTAAAGGCGATGACGCGGTCGTGCTCGGCGGCGCTGGTCACGCTGAACTTGCCAAAGCCCAAGGGGCGCACCATCTCGCGCACCTGGCCCAAGAGCTCGAGCTTAAGGGCATCGTCTACCGCGGGTGGAACGAGCACCAGGGGAGCGCCCTGGAACAGGTCGGCGCGGGAGTGAGCGTAGCCCGAGAACTGGGTGCCCGCCATGGGGTGCGCGCCCACAAAGTAAAAGCCGTGCTCGCGGGCAAGCTCAAAGGCGCGCTCGCACACGATGCCCTTGACGCCCACCGTGTCGATCACCACGGGGCCCATGATGGCCTCGGTATCGGTGGCGTCGGCGAGCGCCTGGGCGTGCGCCTCGAGCCACTCGATGCAGGCTTCGGGGTAGCAAGCCAGGACGATGATGTCGCATTCGCCGAGCGTCTCGTCGTTGAGCTCGCCGGCAACGGTGCCCATGCTGGCGGCCGTCATGACATCGTCATCGGGATCCCAGGCCAGCACGCGGACGCCCGCCTGCGCATAGCCGCGGGCAAAGCTGCCGCCAATGAGGCCAAGGCCGACGATGCCGGCGCACTTGGGGCCGCCCTGGTTAACGCGCGCGTTTCTCACCGTGCCCATGGGCTACTCCATGGTCTCTTGGCAGACAACCTCGCGGATGGCCCGGATGCGGCGCATGGTGTCGTCGAACTGATCGGGGGTGAGGGCCTGGGCGCCGTCGGACCATGCGCGGCTGGGCTCGTCGTGGACCTCGATCTCCAGACCGTTGGCACCGCAGGCGGTCGCGGCGAGCGCCATGGGCTCAACGTAGCGGGTGTAGCCGGTGGCGTGGCTGGGGTCGGCGACGACGGGCAGGTGCGACAGGTGGTGCAGCACCGGCACGGCATTGAGGTCGAAGGTGTTGCGGGTGCGGGTCTCGAAGGTGCGGATGCCGCGCTCGCACAGAATGACGTTGTCGTTGCCCTCGCTCATGATGTACTCGGCGGCCATGAGCAGCTCATCGATCGTGCCGGACATGCCGCGCTTAAGCAAGATCGGAGTCTTGGTCTTGCCGACCTCTTTAAGCAGAGGGAAGTTCTGGGCGTTGCGGGCGCCGATCTGCATGACGTCGATCTTCTTGTCCAGGAAGACCTGCACGTCGCGCGGGTCCATGATCTCGGTGACGATCGGCATGTCGAGCTCGGCAGACGCCTCGCACAGCAGGTCCAGACCGGCGGGGCCCATGCCCTGGTAGGCGTACGGGGAAGTGCGGGGCTTGTAGGCACCGCCGCGCAGCATCGTAGCACCGGCGGCCTTCACGCGGCAGGCGATGCGGATGAGGTTCTCGCCCTCGACGGAGCACGGGCCGGCGATGACCTGGAACTGGTCGCCGCCGATCTTGACGCCGTGGCCGCAGTCGATGACGGAGTCCTCGGGGTGGAACTTGCGGTTGGCGCGCTTGAACGGCTCGGAGACGCGCTGCACGCGCTCGACGACGTCCATGGACTCGAGCAGGAACGGGTCGATCTTGGTCGTATCGCCCACCAGGCCGATGATCGTCTCGTTCTCGCCGCGCGAGACATCGGTCTTCAGACCCTTTTTCTCAATCCAGCTGACGATATGGCTGACGGCCTCGTCGCTGGCGCTCTGCTTTAAAATTGCAATCATGGTGTGCCTCTCACCTCGATGGATAACCCTTGCAAAAACGGCCCGCATCGCGAGCCGTGTATATATGGTGCATGAGAGTTTATACTATCTGATTCGCTTTTGCCTTCTAAAGTGAGCCGTTGCGCCACGTCTTCCCCGGAATTGCAAAGCTTTTTCTTTTATTTTGATAGCCCGTGGTGCACTTGGGTATAATGCCAACCGTTGGCCCTATTAGCTCAGGGGATTAGAGCGTCTGCCTCCGGAGCAGAAGGCCGTTGGTTCGAATCCAACATGGGGCACCATCGAACGTAAGACCGTCCGAACCTCGCATGGTCCGGGCGGTTTTTCTTATACCGACGCGACGTGATGGGACGTGGTATGGCAGCAACGGATATCGAGCGCGGACTCTCGACCGCCGAGGTCGAGGAGCGCATCGCCGCCGGTAAGATCAACCGCAACATGGAGCTCAAGACCAAGTCGGTCCGCGAGCTCATCATCGAGAACCTCTGCACGCTGTTCAATTTGATCAACGTGATCTTGGCGTTCCTGGTCATTTTGACCGGTTCGTTTAAGAATCTGACGTTCCTGTTCGTGGTGTTCCTCAATACCGCTATTGGCGTCATTCAGTCCATGCGTTCCAAGAAGATGGTCGATAAGCTCACGCTGCTGACCTCCAAGAAGGCCATCGCGGTGCGCGACGGCTCCGAGGTTGAGCTCGACCTGGATCAGATCGTGCTCGACGACATCATCCGCCTGGGGCGTGGCGACCAGATTCCCGCTGACGCCGTGGTGGTTTCGGGCGAGGCGCTCGTGAACGAGAGCCTGCTGACGGGCGAGAGCGACCTTATTAAGAAACAGCCCGGTTCCGAGCTCATGAGCGGCAGTTTTATCGACTCGGGCCTGCTGCGCGCCCGCGTGATCCATGTCGGCGCCGACAACTACGTGGCCAAAATTAATAACGAGGCCAAGTACGTCAAAAAGGTCAATTCCGAGATCATGAACGCGCTTAACGCCATCGTGCGGTTTGCGAGCATCATCATGATCCCGCTCGGTTTGGCGTTGTTTTCCTCGAGTGTGAGCGAGCTGTGGGATGCCGCGGGAACCCCGGGCGATAGCGCGCTTTCGTGGTGCTTCTCCGAGCTGCTGGCCGGCCGCGTGCCCTCGTCGGCGCTGCTGTCCACGGTGGGCGCTCTGCTGGGCATGATCCCGCAAGGCCTGGTGCTGCTGACCTCGTCGGTGCTCGCCATCGCCACGGTGCGCCTGGCCCGCCGCAAGGTGCTGGCGCAGCAGCTCTACTGCATCGAGACGCTCGCGCGCGTCGACGTGCTGTGCCTGGACAAGACGGGCACCATCACGTCGGGTCGCATGGAGGTCGAGGGTACCTATCCGCTACCGGTCGAGGGTATGGGTGTGGGGGAGAGCGACGCCGCCGTTCCCGTCGATACCACGGTGCTCGATTTTGCGCTGGCTAACGTGGCGCGTGCGACCTCGGCCGATGCCAACGAGACCTGCCAGGCGCTGCTCAACTATTACGCCGATCGCCCGGTCGAGGTGTCTGAGCCGCTGTCGGTCATTCCGTTCTCGTCGTCTAAAAAATGGAGTGGCGCTTCATTTGCGCAGGGCTCCTACGTAATGGGTGCGGCGCAGTTTGTGCTCTCTGATCGTGCGTTTGCCCAGGTCGAGAACCGTGTCGCCGAGCTTGCCGATACCTGCCGCGTGCTCGTGGTGGCACTCGTGGACGGCTTTACGCCCGATGGCGATATGGTGGGCGAGGCCGAGCCCGTGGGCTTTGTGACCATCCGCGACGAGATTCGCACCTCGGCGGCCGAGACCATCGGCTACTTTAACGAGCAGGGCGTGACCCTCAACGTGATCAGTGGCGACGACCCGCGTACGGTGTCGTCGATCGCGCGCGTTGTGGGCGTGCCGGGGGCGGACGCTTATGTGGACGCCACGACGCTCGATACGCCGGCCAAGCTCGATGCCGCAGTGGACCGCTACCATGTCTTTGGTCGTGTGACCCCGCAGCAGAAGCGCGAGCTCGTGCAGGCGCTCAAGCGCCGCGAGCACACCGTGGCCATGACAGGCGACGGCGTCAACGACGTGCTGGCGCTCAAGGAGGCCGACTGCTCCGTGGCCATGGCGGCCGGCTCCGATGCCGCGCGTAACGTGGCCGAGATCGTGCTCGTCGACAACGACTTTGCCTCGATGCCCGCCGTGGTGGCCGAGGGCCGTCGCTCCATCAACAACCTGCAGCGTTCGGCTTCGCTGTTCTTGACCAAGACACTGTTCTCGATGGGCCTGGCGGCGCTGTGCATCGCGCTGCCGCCGTACCCTTTCGAGCCGATTCAGATGACGCTCATCAACTTCTTCTGCATTGGCGCGCCGGGCTTTGTCTTGGGCCTGGAGCCCAACAATGCTCGCGTGAAGGGGTCGTTCCTGACGAACGTGCTCAAGCGGGCACTGCCGGCGTCGATTGCGGTCATTTTGGCCGCGGCGCTCGATATCTTTGTGGCGCGCGTGTTTGGCTTTAGCCAGCTCACGCTGTCTACGATGTGCCTGCTTACGTCGTGCGCGGCGAGCGTCAGCCTGATCTGGCGAATCTCGCAGCCCCTCACGCCCTTACGTGTGGTGCTCTTTGTGTTTGTAGTCGCCGGCATCTTGGTAGGCGTTATCGGATTCCCGGAGCTGCTGTCTATTGCCAATCTGACGATGGGTCAGATGGTTTTCTTGGCTGCCATCGTGGTCTTTACCTGCTCGGTGTTCTTTAAGCTCGCCACGATGATGGATTCGCTCAGGCCGCGTCGTCGTCATGCCGCAACTGGTTTTGGCCGCGGTGTGCGCGTCCGCCTGGGTCGCGGTGGCGGCAAGGTGAGCTCGACGGGTTCGACGGCGGAGCGTTTTGCCAAGCGCGTCGCCGCCGACATGGCGCAGCGCCGTGAGGCGCGCACCGTTCGTGAGGCCGAGGCCCGCGCACTCGAGGGCGTGGCCCAGGCCCAGCCCAAGAAAAAGAAGAGTACCGGAGCCAAGCGCTCTCGCGTAACCAAGTCCGCCCAAGGCATCAAAGTCTCGATGCCAAGCAAAAAGAAGAAGTAACTACGCGCCCTGGCGATGTTGAATTGGTGCCTTGCTCCTGTGGGGCCGTGGCGATGTTATGCTCTAACCTCGATTATTTGAATTGCTTCGAAAAGAGGATGCCGTGATCTGCCCGCATTGCCTTAAGACTATCGAGGACGGCGCCTCGTTCTGCCCCTACTGCAACGCCTATGTGGGTCCGGGCGATGGTCCCGAGCACACCGAGTTCGTGTTCTGTGAGGGCTGCGGTGCCCGTCTTTCTCCGCATGATCGTACGTGCCCCAAATGCGGACGCCCTGCTCCGGGTATCCTCTCCGAGGACGCGGCCGCATCCGACCTGGCAGCGGGCCGCACGGCGGGCTTTCCGCGCCTAACGCAAGAGCAGATCGACACCGAGGTGCCGCATGCGCCGGCCTCTGCCGCTGCGGTGCTTTCGGACGCCGCCGACCCCAATGAGACCTGCGTGCTGCCGGCTTTCGATAAGGATTTCGGTATTCCCAAGGTCGATATTCCCATGCCCGTTTCCCTGCATGACGATGCTCAAAAACCCAAGCGCAAGGTGCACCCCGACGAGGACGCCTATCACAAGCACAAGCGTCATATTCCCAAGCCGCTCATTATCATCGCGGTCCTTGCCGTCGTTTGCGGCGGTGCCTATTGGTTCGTGACGACCGATCCCATGGGTGTTATGCCCGGCTTCTACGACCAGTTTGGCCAAGCTGCACAGACCACCTTCCCCACGCGCCAAAAGGGCGAGGCCACTGAGGACGATGCCAAGCAGGACGATTCTGCGGAGGTGGTCCAGGAAGAAACCGTGCTCACCGATGATCAGCTCTATACCAGGCTGGACGGTCTGTATCAGACCATCGTGTCCTATGCTGACGAGGACCAGATTGGCGAGGTCATCGATTCCTTTAACAACGGCTATCTCCGAACGCCGCTGTCCACCCGTCAGGAGCTGTCGCAGAGTGCCTACGCCCTGCGTGACCAGATTAAAAAGACGCAAGATGAGCTCAACAATCTTAAGTATCAGGACGATACGGTCTATGCGGACGACATCGCCCACTTAAAGCAGCTTGCCGAGTGGATGTATGAGCGCGTTGACGTGATCTGCCAGAGCTGGGATATCTCGCTGGCCATTCCCGATGGCGAGTCGATGAGTTCCCACCAAAGCGAGATCCTGGCGCCCATCGCGCAGGGTGGCAACAGCGCGCTGAACCAGTACGACGCCAATGTGGGTTCCTGGAAGCCGCAGCAGCGTTCCTAAAAATAGTTCGCCATAGTCGGCATAACCTACGTGCGCAATTGATGTAAGCCCGTGCTTATTGCTACAATTCGTACAAATATGCTTTAAACGCACGAGGAAGGAACCACATGTTTGGTTTTAAGAAAGAGCTCTACACGCCCGGGTATCAGCTTGTCGGCGACGAGTGCGCCGTAATCGAGACGTCGAAGGGTACCATCAAGGTCAAGTTTGACGGCGAGGGCGCTCCCATTCATGTCGCGAACTTCTGCGAGCTTTCCACGATGGGCTTCTATGATGGCCTTAAGTTCCATCGCTATGTGCCCGGTTTTGTTATCCAGGGCGGGGACCCCAATACCCGCGACATGTCCGGCGCCGACGTCGCCGCCGGTCTTGAGGGCCCCGACGGCATGCCCGGTACCGGTGGCCCCGGCTACTGCATCAAGGGCGAGTTCGCCACCAATCCGCGCAACAGCCATGTCGATGGCGCCCTTGCCATGGCGCGCTCCATGGACCCCGATTCCGCGGGTTCGCAGTTCTACTTCTGCCTGGGTGCCCAGCATAACCTCGATTCCGGTTACACCGTCTTTGGTACCACGGTCGAGGGTCTCGATGTGATTTCGCAGCTGCGTGCCGGCGACGAGATCGTTCATGTCGAGATCGTTCACGAGTAAAGGGGACTTCCTTGAATAGCCAGCTGATCCAACAGGGCCGCGCCGCTTACCGCGCGGGTGATTTTTCCGCTGCAGCCCAGATGCTTGGGGCGGCAAAGACTCCCGATGAGATTATGGGCGAGGCCGACCACCTTCGTGGCAACGCCTTGATGCACCTGGGCATGTATGCCGAGGCCGCCGAGGCCTATGCCGCCGCCCTCAACGACGGCACCTATGGCAAGCGCGGCGCGCTGCTCACCAACCGCGGCAAGGCGCTCGCCGCGGTGGGCGACTACACGACGGCCGCTCAGGCGTTCTCTGCTGCTACGCAGGATGCTTCCTATGCCACGCCGTTCAAGGCCTATCTGGGTCTGGGCAATGCGCTGTTCCAATCGGGCGACTATGCCAACGCGGGAACCGCCTTCCGTCAGGCTGCCATCGACGGCGCCAATCCGGCTCCTGCCGCCGCACTCGGCGAGCTCGGTCGTTGCTTCATTAAGCTCGGCCGTCCGGCGGATGCCGTGGAGACCTACCGCACGGCTATCGACTTTGCCGGCCCCCGCGACGACACGCGTGCGCTCAACGCCGGCATGGGTCAGGCGCTTTCTGCCGCCGGCCGTCCCTCCGACGCACTCGACGCCTTTAACGCCGCTACTGCCGATGGCATCTACCAGCTCACCTCCGAGCAGGCCGATGAGCTTGCCCGCGTGCAGGATTCGCTTGCTGCGCTGTCTGCCCAGACGGCTATGGCCACGGCTCCGGCGCCCGCGATGGACGCTCCTGCCGTCGATCCGCTCGATCCTACGGGCGCGACCGGTCAGTTTATGCCCGATCCCTCGGACACCGGCTTCTTTACGCTGTCCGAGTCCGAGATGGTCCAGCAGGACCGTCAGGATCGTAAGCAGGCCAAGGTCCGTCGTCGCCATCGCCACACGGGTCTTAAAGTCTTCATCGTGCTGCTTCTGCTCATTTTGATCGCCGCGGGCGGTCTGGGCTTTGCCTACACGCGCGGCTTTGGCTTCCCGTCTCAGGAGTCTGTCGTTACCGATCTGTTCCAGGCTGCCGGCGACGGTGACGCCGCAAAGGCCGAGTCTTGCCTGGCCTCGAGCCTGTCCGAGGCCGCTAAGTCGATGATCATCTCCTCGATTCCGCAGGGTGCCACCGTGTCCGTCGAGGGCATGGATCAGTCCATGACCGAGACGACCGCCAAGGTGAAGGCATCGCTGTCCAAGGGCGGCGAGCAGGAGTACACCGTCAAATTCGTGCGCTCCGACAACCATATCGGCTGGGCCGTTTCTTCGCTCGATATGGATTTCTCGGCTGCTGACAACCAGTAGTGACCTTATGGGATTTAGCTTTGCCCGGCGCTTCACCGCAAGTGAGGTGCCGGGCTTGCGCTAGTATGATGGGCTAGTAGTTTTCCAGCAATCATCCAACACATCAGGAGTTGCGTTGTTTTCTTTGATGGATATGTTCTTCGGTAGCTATGCGGGCGATCTTGCCATCGACCTCGGCACCGCAAATACGCTTGTCTCCGTGCGCGGCAAGGGCATCGTCATTCGCGAGCCCTCTGTTGTCGCCATCGACAAGAACGACGAGCGCATCTTGGCGGTCGGTATCGAGGCAAAGCGCATGCTCGGCCGTACGCCCGGCAACATCGTGGCCGTTCGTCCCCTGAAGGACGGCGTCATCGCCGACTTCGATGTTACCGAGGCCATGCTTCGCTACTTTATCGAT
This sequence comes from Collinsella sp. AF19-1LB, assembly GCF_003459655.1. Taxonomy (NCBI): domain Bacteria; kingdom Bacillati; phylum Actinomycetota; class Coriobacteriia; order Coriobacteriales; family Coriobacteriaceae; genus Collinsella; species Collinsella sp. AF19-1LB. Next base: position 21,511 of record NZ_QRWO01000025.1, on the reverse strand, counting down.
AAGGCGTCCGAGAAGCGCTATCCGTGGACTCCGCGTCCGCGTGTCGTCGTCTGCGTTCCCTCCGGTGTCACGTCGGTTGAGAAGCGCGCTGTCTTTGAGGCCACGATCCAGGCCGGTGCCCGCCAGGCCTATCTGATCGAAGAGCCTATGGCAGCCGCTATCGGCGCCGACCTGCCCGTCGAGGAACCCACCGGCTCCATGGTCATCGACATCGGCGGCGGTACCACCGAGGTCGCCGTTATCGCTATGGGCGGCATCGTCGTCTCGCAGTCCATTCGTATTGCCGGCGACGAGTTCGATCAGGCCATCCTCACGCACGTTCGTGATGCCTACAACCTGGCCATCGGCGAGCGTACGGCAGAGGACATCAAGATCAAGGTCGGTTCCGCCGTGCCGCTCAAGGACGAGCTCGACGTTGAGGTCAACGGCCGCGACGTGATCACCGGTCTGCCCAAGACCGTGCGCATCGAGAGCGAGGAGATTCGTCGCGCGCTCAACAAGCCGCTCGACGAGATGGCCAAGGCCGTCAAGGACGCACTCGACGCTACGCCTCCCGATCTTGCCTCGGACCTTATGTACTACGGCATTTTGCTGACCGGTGGCGGCGCGCTGCTGCGCGGTCTCGACGTGCGCCTGCGCGATGAGACCGGCGTTTCGGTCAATGTTAGCCCCACGGCGCTCGATAACGTCGTTAACGGCTGTGCCCGCGTGCTCGAGGCCAATGCGTTTGATGGCGGCTTCGTCCAGACCAATGCTTAATTTCCAAAAGGTGGATTCCATTTGGCACGATCTTCGGGTTTCTCCACAAATCTGAATACCAAGCGACAATCAACGGGTATGCGCCCGTTGATTGTTTTCAGCCTGATTTCGGTGTTGCTGCTCACGTTTTACATCCGCGAGGGCGAGGCAGGACCGATTCATGCCGTGCGCTCGGGCGTGACGACGATTACCTCGCCGGTGCGCTTTGTGGGCTCGGCTGTGGCGGCTCCCTTCAATGCGATCGGTAACGTGTTCTCTAACCTTACGGCGTCGCAGGACACGCTTGACGAGCTTAAGAAGCAAAACGAGGAACTGACCTCTAAGGTTGCCGAGCTCTCCGAGGCTCAAAAGACCGCCGAGCGACTGGAGGGGCTGGTCGGCCTGCAGTCGACCTACAACCTCAAATCAACCGCAGCTCGTATCATCGGCGCTTCGGGCGATGCCTGGACCTCGACCGTCACCATCGATAAGGGTTCTGCCGACGGTCTTACCATCAACATGCCTGTGACGAGTTCTGCCGGTGTCATAGGCCAGATTATCGAGGTCTCGGCCAAGACGTCCACCGTGCGCCTGATTGGCGATGAGAACTCGGGCGTGTCCGCTATGGTGCAGGACACGCGCGCCCAGGGCATGCTGCAGGGTCAGGCTGACGGCACGCTGCGTCTTGAGTACGTGAGCGTCGATTCCGACGTTAAGGTTGGCGACATCATCGTGACCTCGGGCATTGGCGGTGTGTTCCCCAAGGGTCTACCGCTCGGCACCGTCTCGTCTGTTGAGAAATCGGCTAACGACGTGTACTACACCATTGTGGTGCGCGCCCAGACGACGGCCGAGAACAACGAGGAAGTGCTGGTCATTACCTCGCTGACCGACGAACAGTCGGCCTCGGATGAGGACGTGAATACGGCCAACAGCACGCCGCAGGGAACGTCGCGCGATGCTGCGACCAAGACGAAGGACGAGAGCCCGGATGACAGTTCCGACACGTCCGAGACGACCGATTCCGGCTCGAGCGAATAGGGGGCATGTCCATGGATCTACACGAGCAGGGGATGAGCTCCCGCACGTTTGTAATCGCCGCCATTGTGTGCGTGCTGCTGCAGGCAGGCCTGGCACCGCAGATCTCCATTGCGGGCGGTCGCGTCAACTTTATGATTATCCTGGTGTGCCTAAGCGTGTTCTCGGGCGACCCGACCCGTGCCGTCGTGTGCGGTTTTTGCAGCGGCTTGTTCTATGACCTTTCCGCTGCCGTGCCGGTGGGCGTTATGTCGCTCCTGCTGACCGTGGGTTCTTTTGCCCTGGTGCATAGCGCTGCCGGTCAGACGGGCGGTGCCCCGAGTGCGCGCGGCATCACGGTGGGCGCCTTCGCGTTCGTCATTAATGTGATCTACAGCATCATCTTGCTGTTTATGGGTTTGGAGACGAGCTTTGTCGTGGCGATCTTCGGCCATGCGCTGCCGTCTTCGATCCTGACGGGTCTGGTTGCCATTCCGTTTTTGATGTCCGGCGTCGTGCCGCAGTCCGGTTATGGATTCTCCGCACGTGGCGGACGCCAGACGGGCATGCGCTTTAAGCCCAAGACCCGTAAGCTCAAATAGGGGAGGCTCGTAGATGTCTTCCCAGATGACGGTTATTATCGCCGGTATCGTGCTGGTTGTGGCTATCGTGGTCGCACTGGTCATTATGCGTCGCGGCGATTCTCGTTTTACCTACGATACGCAGCATGGGACGGCCCCGCGCGCCACCGAGGGCGAGGGCAATACCGCGGCGACCGCCTTTAAGGGCCGCTTCTCCATCCTCACCACGGGTGTGGGCGCGATGTTCGCGGCGCTTGCCGTCAAGCTGTGGGGCATGCAGATGGTCTCGTCGGACTATTACGAAAAGCAGGCTAATAGCAATCAGACGCGCACCGTTACCACACCCGCTGTGCGCGGCCGCATCCTCGACCGCAATGGCGTGGCGCTTGTCCAGAACCGTCCCTCACTTGCTGTCGTGGCCTACCGCGACCTTGCCGAGGATGAGGTTCTGGTTCGCCATCTTGCCAACGTGCTCGGTATGCCCTACGTGGCGGTGCTGCGCAATATTCAGGACAATTCCGAGGGCGCTCAGAGCCTGCATACCATCGCGACGGACGTCCGTCGCTCCACGGTTGCCTATATTCAGGAGCACGCCGGCGAGTTCCCGGGCGTCAAGATTGCCGAGCGTACCGAGCGCCAGTATCCATATGGCGAGACGGCATGCCATATCTTGGGCTATACCGGCACCATTACCTCCGAGCAGCTCGAGGCCCAGAATAAGAAAACCTCTGGTGATGATGATGCTTCTGCTGGCCGGATTACGTACCAGTCGGGCGATATCGTGGGCCAGGCGGGTGTTGAGAGCTACTACGAAAACCTGCTGCAGGGTATTCGTGGCGAGCAGACCGTCAAGGTCGATGCCTCGGGCAATGTGACCGGTCAGGCCGGCGCCGTGCCCGCCAAGGCCGGCTCCGACATTAAGCTCACGCTCGATCTTAAGATCCAACAGGCCTGTGAGACGGCGCTGGCGAGCGCCATCGAGCTTGCCAAGACCACTGGCTACAGCAATGCCGGCAACGGCGCTGTGGTGTGTCTCGATCCCAACAATGGCGAGATCCTGGGCATGGCGAGCGAGCCCAAGTTCGATCCGTCCGTCTTTATCGGCGGCGTCTCAAATGACGTGTGGACCGAGCTCAATGATGACAAGGGTTCGCACCCGCTGCTCAACCGCGCCATTAGCGGACAGTACATGTCGGCTTCGACCATCAAGCCGCTCTCGGCACTGGCCGGTCTTGAGTTTGGAACCTACACTTCAACGCAGACAACCAACTGCACGGGCTATTGGACGGGCCTGGGCAAGGCTTGGGGCAAGCGCTGCTGGCTGACGTCTGGCCACGGCACCATGACGCTGCAGTCGGGTATCGCCAACTCGTGCGACCCCGTCTTCTACGACATGGGCAAGGCCTTCTTTTATGACGAGCAACATTCCGAGGGCCTGCAGGAGGTCTTTCGTCGCTGGGGCCTAGGCAAGACCTGCGGTATCGATCTGCCGAGTGAGGGCGCGGGCCGTATTCCCGATGCCGAGTGGAAAGAGTCGTACTTTACCGACGCCTCTGCCGAGGACCGCAAGTGGAATGCCGGCGATATGACCAACATTGCCATCGGCCAAGGCGACATCCTGGTGACGCCCCTGCAGATGGCGTGCGCCTATATGGGTCTTGCCAACGGCGGCAAGCAGTACGTGCCTCACGTGTTTTTGTCTGCCGTGTCGCGCGATGGCGACGGCGATGCCTATAAGTACAACGGCAAGGGCAAGAAGAAGCGCCTGGAGGCCAAGATCAACAGCGATTCGGATTTGACTCTTGTTCGCAACGGCATGCACGACGTGATTTACACGGCATCGACGTCCCTGGCGGCTCACTTTGGCACCCTGACGCCGCAGGTGTACGGCAAGTCGGGCACGGGCGAGAAAAGCGGCGAGGACGAATACGCGTGGTTCTGCGCCTATGCACCGGCCGATGATCCCAAGTATGTCATCGCTACTGTCCTGGAGCAGGGCGGCGGTGGTTCGGATACCGCGATGCATGTCGTGCGCGACGTGCTCGGCGTGATTTATGACGAGCCCGATACCTCTTCGGCCTCGGGCGATTCTTCGGTTCGATAGGAGGTTGCGATGGATTTTTCTCCGGCGGATCTGTTCCGTTCAACCAAGACCGGCTCTCGCAGCAGCCTGGACCGCGTCAACAAGCAACTTTCGGCCTCGCGCGGTACGTTTCGCCAAAAGGTGCATATCGGTGTGCTGCTGGCTACCGTCGCGCTCGTTGCCTATGGCGCCATCATTATTTGGTCGGCGTCACAGTTTAAGGCCGACGCCTCATTCTCGCGCCACCTGCTGGGCATTGGCATTGGCGCGGTGCTTGCGGTGCTCGTCTGGCGTACCGATCTGCGCGGCATCTCTAACTTCTCGACGGCGCTGCTCGTCATTGACCTTATTGTGATCTTCTCGCCCAAGATTCCGGGCCTGTCCTATACGGGCGGTCTGGGCATGACGGGCTGGATCAAGATTCCCGGTATCGGCTTGACATTCCAGCCGGTTGAGCTTGCCAAGCTCATCACCATCTTCTTTATCGCCACGCTTGGCTCGCAGTATAACGGCCGCATCGATACCGTTCGCGACTACGTCAAGCTCTGCGGCATGCTGTCCATTCCGTTTTTGGCCGTCGTCGCCATGGGCGACCTGGGCTCGGGCCTGGTCGTGCTGGTCTCGGGCGCCATCGTCATCTGCATGAGCGGTGCACGCCGCGAATGGGTGCTGTCGACCCTGGCCCTGCTCGTGGGCCTGGTGGCCCTCGTCCTGGCGCTCGATTCGGTCTTTGATTCGTTGCTCGGCCACGATGTGCTCATCAAGCAGTATCAGATGAACCGTCTGACGGTCTTTATCGACCCCGATAATGCCGATTCGGACGATGCCTACAACCTGCAGCAGTCGCTTATCGCCGTTGGCTCGGGCGGCTTCTTTGGTAAGGGTTTGGGCCATGCGACGCAGTCGGCCGGCGGCTTTCTGCCCGAGTTCCACACCGACTTCGTCTTCGCCTTCCTGTCCGAGACCTTTGGCTTTTGCGGTTCCTTTTTGCTCCTGTGCCTCTACGTGCTGCTGATCTTTTCGACGATTCGCGTCGCCTTTAAGTGTGAGTCGCTGTTCTTGCGCCTATCGTGTGTGGGCATCGTTGGCATGTGGGCGTTCCAGACCTTCGAAAACATCGGCATGTGCATCGGCATGATGCCGATTACCGGTATTCCGCTACCGTTTATTAGCTTCGGTTCTTCTTCGATGATGATTCAGCTGCTGACGGTGGGTATCGTACAATCCATATGGCGGCATCGTTCGGGCGCCGCGTAACCGCTGGAGGGGTTTGCTATGAAAATTCCCGTAGATAAGCTGACCCGCGCTTTTAAGATGGGCGCGTCCGTTAAGAAGGATTCCGATACGCCGGTGCGCGTCTCGGTCTATTTGGATTCGTCCGCCTCGCGCTTTCTGGCCGAGACGGTGCGTGACGCCTTTGTACCGCAGACGACCTCGGGCATTGTGCGCGTCGAGCGTCTGGGGGAGGAGCGAATTGCTCCAAAGACCGATACCGATGTGGTACTGGTGCTCTCGTGTGGTTCCGACCGCTTGGAGAGTGCCGTGCAGGAGCTCGTGATCGCCGGCGCGCCCGTGTGCGTGCTTGCCGAGTCTGCTGTGGAGGTGCCGTTTATCGAGGAGTCCACGCCCATGCTCGGCGTGGTAGCGGCAACCGATAAGACGTATCTGCTCGAGACGCTTGCCCGCTGGATTCTCGATCGCACCGAAAAGGAAACGGCTTTTGCGGCGAACTTTGCCTTCATGCGCATCGCGGCGGCCAATCGTATCATCACCTCGTGCGCGCTCACCAATATGGCGACCGGTGCGCTGGTGTTTTTGCCGGGCGCCGATTATCCCGTTATGGCGCTGGCGCAGGTGGGCATGCTCTTTGAGCTCGCTGCCGTCTTTGGACGCGGCATTAAGCCTGAGCGCGGCTACGAGGTCGCTGGCGTGCTTGCCGGCGGTCTTGTGATCCGCGCGGTCACCCGCGCGCTCGTCAAGCAGACGCCGCATATTGGGTTTGCCGTCAAGGCGCTCACTGCTGCTGCGGGCACCTATGGCATGGGCCGTGCGCTCGTTTCGCTCTACGAGCGCGATGTCGACTACAGCCGTGCCAACGAGGTGGTCACTGCCACGTTCTCCCGCGTTCGCGATCTGGTGACCACGGTCGCGGGCGCTACCCGTCCTATGGCGTCCTACCAAGACGCATCCGATCTCGCTGCTTAGGGGTTTTCCGTTGCGCGTTCCGTATCAAGACTGCTTTCATTTAATTGAGCCGCTGCTCGCCAAGGTCGAGAAGCCGAGTCGCTATATCGATCACGAGTGGGGCACGCTTTCCAAGGCCGATGCCGACTACCGTTGCTGCTTGATCTACCCGGATGTGTACGAGGTTGGTCTGCCCAACCAGGGCATCGCCATCCTCTACAATATCCTTAACCAGGCCGAGGGCATCTCCTGCGAACGTGGCTATGTGCCGTGGCCCGATATGGGTGACGCCATGCGCGAGGCGGGTATTCCGCTGCTGTCGCTCGAAGGTGCTGCCCCCGTCGCTTCGTTTGATATCGTCGGTCTGCATGTGCCGCACGAGATGGCGGTGACGAACTTCCTCGAGGCTCTCGACCTCGCTGGCATTCCGCTGTTAGCGGCCGACCGAGGCGAAGACGACCCCATCATCATCGCCGGCGGTCCCTCGGTGTACAACCCCGAGCCGTACGCGGCCTTTTTCGATGCCATCCTCATCGGCGAGGGCGAGGAATCGCTGCTCGAGACCTGCCAGCTGCATCGCCGCCTGCGTGACGAAGGGGTCCCGCGCGCGCAGATTGTTGAGCAGCTTGCATCCATTGCCGGCAACTACGTGCCGTCGCTCTATGAGGTTCGTCACGACGAGCCCTGCTCGCCGCATGGCTACACCGTGCCGCGTGAGGGCAAGGATGCGCCGACCGTGGTCTACAAGCGCGTCGTCGAGGATTTCGGCGCCACGAATCCGCTGTCGCAGTCGTGCGTACCCTATGCGCAGCTGGTCCACGACCGCCTGTCTATCGAGATCCTGCGCGGCTGCGCCCGCGGCTGTCGCTTTTGCCAGGCCGGCATGACGTATCGCCCGGTGCGCGAGCGCTCGGCCGACCAGATCGTCTCGTCGGTGATTCAGGGTCTGGAAAAGACCGGCTATGACGAGGTGTCGCTGACCTCGCTCTCCACGACCGACCACTCCTGCATTCGCGACGTGCTCGGCAGGCTCAACCGTCGCCTGGAGGATACGGGTATTCGCGTGTCTATTCCGTCGCAGCGCCTGGATTCGTTTGGCGTGGATATGGCCGAGTCGGTCGCCGGCGAAAAGAAGGGCGGCCTGACGTTCGCACCCGAGGCCGGCAGCCAGCGCATGCGCGACATCATTAACAAGAACGTGACCGAGGAGGACCTGGACCGTGCGGCCAAGGCGGCCTTCGAGGCCGGCTGGAACCGCATGAAGCTCTACTTTATGATGGGCCTTCCCGGCGAGCGCGACGAGGACATCGTGGCCATCGCCAATCTGGCCGATCACGTGCTGGAGCTCGGTCGTTCCGTGGTGCCCAAGGCTCGTCGCGGCTCGATCTCGGTGTCCATCTCGGTTTCGGTCTTTATCCCCAAGGCTGCCACGCCGTTCCAGTGGTGCCCACAGCTCGACTACGACGACGTCAAGCGTCGCCAGAAGCTGCTTATCACGAGCGTTCGCAACCGTGCCGTCCGCGTGCATTACCACGATGCCGAGACCTCGCTCATCGAGGCCGCTCTGTCCCGCGCCGGTCGTGACATGACGCCCGTCATCATCGATGCTTGGCGCGCGGGCTCTCGCTTTGACGCCTGGGTAGAGCATTTCTCGCTCGATAACTGGAAGGAGGCTGCTGCCAAAAACGGCATCGACCTCAATGAGCTCGTGCACCTGCCCTACGAGTTGGACTGGCGCCTGCCGTGGGAGCACGTGAGCCCCGGCTGCACGCGCGGCTTCCTCGAGCGCGAGTACCGTCGCTCGCTCGAGGGTGTCACGACTCCCGACTGCACCCGCACGTCGTGCACCGGCTGCGGAATCTGCCCCACGCTCCACGCCAAGAATGTATTGATGGGTGATCGCGCATGAGTGAGCGCCTGACCGAAAACCCCACGCTCTTTAGACTTCGTGTTCGCTATGGCAAGCGCGATCGCCTTAAGTACCTGGGCCATCTCGAAGTAATCCATACCATTGAGCGCATCGTGCGCCGTGCGGGACTTCCCTATGCCGTCACGCAGGGCTTCTCTCCGCACATGCGCGTGGGCTTCTCTTCGGCGTTACCGGTGGGTACGTCGTCGACCTGCGAGTGGTATGACCTGTTTATGACCGAGTTCGTGGCGCTCGACGAGGCGTTTGGGCGCCTGGCTGCGGCGTCTCCGGCCGATCTGGCGCCCATCGAGGCGGCGTATATCGACGTGCGCACGCCGGCGTTGACGGCGCAACTCACGCGTCTGTCGTATCGCATCGACCTGCACTTGGATCCCGAGGCGCCCGTAAGCGCCGACGAGGTGCGTCGTGCGATCGACACGCTGCGCGCGGACCATGGCATCGACTACGCGCGCGGCAAAAAGAGCAAGCGACTTGATCTGGACCATACGCTCGTTGGCTATGAGCTCACGGCGGGGGAGTGTGAGGACCATCTGGTGCTCATGCTCGACACCCATGCCGACAACGAGGGCTCCATGCGTCCGGAAATTTTGCTTTCTGCTGCTGATGTTTTGTTGCAGGGCTTGACCCCGGGCGTGGATGCACCTATTGTTTCCACCGGTATGCAAGACCTCGTGACCATCTGCTCCTACGATGTCGAGCGTCAGAATCAAGCATGCGAGGACGACGAGGGCCGACTCGTCAGCCCCATACCTGTGCGAACTTGTGGATTTGCTCCACATACTCGTTGACGGGGGTATTTTCGCCTGCTACTATATTCGGCTGTTGCACTAACTGATGCATGAAGGGCAAGTAAACATGTACGCAATCGTTAACACGGGCGGCAAGCAGTACAAGGTCGCCACCGACGATGTCATCACCGTCGAGAAGATCGAGGGCAATGAGGGCGACAAGGTCACCCTGCCGGTCATCTTCCTCAACGATGGTAAGAAGATCGTCACCGATCCCGACAAGCTGGCCAAGGCCAAGGTTACCGCTCAGATCGTTGAGCAGTTCAAGGGCGAGAAGCAGCTGGTCTTCAAGTTCCACAAGCGTAAGCGCTATCGTCGTCTGAAGGGTCACCGTCAGCAGCTCACCAAGCTGAAGATCGTGAAGGTCCAGGCTACGTCCCGCGCCAAGAAGGCTGTCAAGGCAGAGGCCGAGGCTGTTGCCGAGGCTCCCGTCGCCGAGTAGATTACACTCGTAACGAAAGAGTAGGTATACACAATGGCACACAAAAAAGGACTCGGTTCCTCCCGTAATGGCCGTGACTCCCGCGGTCAGCGCCTTGGCACGAAGCGCTATGCCGGCCAGACGGTAACCACGGGCACGATTCTCGTCCGTCAGCACGGCACGCACATCCACCCGGGTGAGAACGTTGGCCGCGGCAAGGACGACACGCTGTTCGCGCTGGTCGACGGTACCGTTGAGTTCCACAAGGGTATCAAGCACAGGGTCAGCGTACGCCCGCTCGCGAACGCGTAATTTACCCTTCATAGAGCACATATGTGGGAGGCACTTGAGTTTTAGGATTCAAGGGTCTCCCTCTTTTTGTAGGAGGCGATTCTGTTGTCACAGTTCACCGATATCAGCCGCATTAACGTGTGCGGCGGCGACGGCGGAGCCGGATGCATGTCGTTTAGGCGCGAGGCATTTGTCCCCAAGGGCGGCCCCGATGGCGGCGACGGCGGTCGTGGCGGCAATGTTGTCATCCAGGCCGATGCTCAGCTGTCTTCGCTGATCGATTACCGCTTCAAGCATCACTTCCGCGCCGAGCGCGGCACGCATGGGCAGGGTGCCCGTCGTAACGGTAAGAGCGGCGAGGACCTGATCCTGAAGGTTCCCATGGGTACCGTGGTGCGCGAGCTCGACCCCGAGACGCAGACCCCGATGTTCGAGATTGCTGACCTGGTGCACGATGGCGAGCGCGTTGTCGTGGCGCCCGGCGGTGTCGGTGGCCTGGGCAACACGCACTTTGTGACGTCGGTGCGTCGCGCGCCCGCGTTCGCTCAGCTGGGCGAACCGGCCGAGGAGCACTGGATTGAGCTTGAGATGAAGCTTATGGCCGATGCCGCGCTCGTGGGTTTCCCCTCGGTGGGCAAGTCCTCGCTTATCGCGCGCATGAGTGCCGCCCGTCCCAAGATCGCCGACTATCCGTTTACAACGCTCGTGCCGAACCTCGGCATGGTGCGTGCCGGTGAGTATTCTTACGTCGTTGCCGACGTTCCTGGTTTGATCGAGGGCGCGAGCGAGGGCAAGGGCCTGGGCCACCAGTTCCTGCGCCACATTGAGCGCACGGCGCTCATCATGCATGTCGTTGACATGACGGGCGGGTTTGAGGATCGCGATCCGGTCGAGGATTACCGTATCATCAACCGTGAGCTCGAGCAGTATGGCGCCGAGCTTTCGGAGCGTCCGCAGATCGTCGTCGCCAACAAGTGCGATGCGCCGGGCACGGCCGACAAGATTGCCGACCTCAAGCGCGCCGCGCTCGACGATGGACATATGTTCTTTGCCGTGTCCGCCGTGACGGGCGCCGGCCTCAACACGCTGATGCTTGCCGTGGGCGAGCAGGTGGCTAAGCTGCGTGCCGAGTTGGTGGTCTCCGCTGAGCCAGTCGATCTGCGCGACGAGGAGTGGGAGCGCCGCCGTCTGCAGCGCGAGAAGCGTTTCCGCATTGTCCAGGAAGAGCCCGGTGCCTTCCGTGTGGTTGGTCGCGCGATTGAGCGCATGGTCATCCAGACCGATTGGGAAAACGAGGAAGCTGTCATTTATCTACAGCACAAGTTTGCGCGTATGGGTGTTGACGACGCGCTCGAGAAGGCCGGTTGCCGTGCGGGCGACGAGGTCCGCATTTGCCAGCGCGCCTTTGACTTTGAGGGCGCTGAGGACTTCTCGGAGTACGAGGAGCTCGAGGACGCTGGCGAGGACGTTGCCGTTGAGGCCCTTGACGTGACCGATGCTCCGGATGAGGGCGTCGAGGTTGTCGATGCGGCGGATGTCGCGGACGATGCCGAGACCTCGGAGGGCGAGTAAGCCATGTCGCTGCGCGGTGGAATCGGTTTGCCCGAGCTGCCCATAAAAGAGGGCAAAGAGTTTCGGCTTGGCATTATGGGCGGCACATTCGACCCGATTCATTACGGGCACCTGGTGACTGCCGAGCAGGCGCGCGAGTCGCTCGACTTGGACGCTGTGCTCTTTATGCCGGCGGGCTCTCCCGCCTTTAAGCTTGACAAGCCGGTGACGCCTGCCGAGGACCGTTATGCCATGACGGTCCTCGCCACCGCCGCGAACCCGGCCTTTTTGGCGAGCCGGTTCGAGATTGACCGTCCGGGCGTAACCTATACGGCCGATACGCTTCATGCCCTTCGCGACTTTTACCCGCCGCAGGTAAAGCTCTACTTTATTACGGGCGCCGATGCGATTATCGATATTGTGACCTGGCATGATGCCGAACGAATTGCTGAGCTTGCTACCTTTATTGCGGCGACGCGACCGGGCTTTGATATCGATACGGCGCGTGCCCGAATCAAAGAGTCGGGGCTGCCGTTCGACGTGCGCTATATTCAGATTCCGGCGCTGGCGATCAGCTCGACGAACATTCGTAAGCGAGTTGCCCGCGGCATGAGCGTGCGCTATCTTACGAGCGAGTCTGTGCTCGGCTACATTCGCAAGCGCAGTTTGTATGTCGATCTGGGTCAAGAAGATTTTGAGTGATGGGGGCTACGTTGTCGGTAGAGGATCAGTTTGAGGGCGATGAGCGCGCGCTGCTCAAGCGCATTCAAGAGCTGCTCGATGTTCGCATGAAAGATAAGCGCAAGCGCTATGTGCATTCGCTGGGTGTTGCCGAGACCGCACTTCATCTGGCCGAGGTCTACGGCGTTGACCGCTTTGATGCCGCTGCCGCCGGCTTAATTCACGACTGGGACAAGGTGCTTTCCGATGATGAGCTCGTGGCCCGCGCGCTTCACTATGGCATCAAGGTTGTCGGCTCTCCTTCCGCCGCGACGCCGCTTTTGCATGGCCCTGTTGCCGCCTATGAGCTTCCGCAGCTTTTTCCCGAGCTGTCACCGGCCGTTTTCCAGGCTGTCGACCGTCACACCGTGGGTGCCTGCGACATGACGCCGCTCGATATGGTGGTCTTTGTGGCAGATGCCATCGAGCCCAACCGCCACGGCGACTATGCCCATGCGCTGCGCAAGATGGTGGGGAAGTCCTCGCTCGACGAGTTGTTCTTCTCCTGTTTTGCGCAGGGTCTGGTCTATGTGATCCAGTCCGGGCGCTATCTTTATCCCACGGCTATTACGATTTACAACCATTACGCCCAGCTGCGCTAGCTCGGGTGTGTCTAGAAAGAGGTATTCCATGGCCGACGAGACCATGACTGACGAGCAGATTCTTGAAGGTGTGGAGCACAAGAGTTTCGTTGCCACGTCCGACCGCACCGCCGCCTCGCTGTCCGCGAGCGGTGTCGCCGCCGAGGATGTCGCCCGCGCCGCCGCGCAGGCCGCCTACGACAAGAAGGGCGAGGACGTGCAGGTGCTCAACCTGACCGAGCTTTCCGACGTGTGCGACTACTTTGTGCTTGCCACCGGTACCAACAACCGCCAGGTCGATTCGATTGTCGACGAGATCGAGGAGAAGGTCGCCGAGGCTTGCGGTGAGCATCCGTTCTCCATCGAGGGCCGCGAGCAGAAGATCTGGATGCTCATGGACTACGGCTCGGTCGTCGTTCACGTCTTCACTCCCGAAGCCCGCGACTTCTACCGTCTAGAAAAGCTCTGGGGTGACGCCCCCCAGCTCCCCCTCGACCTCCTCTAGTGGCTCATTTGATACGGGGCTTTTAGTTAGCCTCGCGCATTTTGCCGGGCAGTTGCGGTTTTCCGTACCTGCCCGGCTTTCTTTTTGCTCAAAGGCGGTTAATCGCTGAAGCGGGATTGGCGGCCGAAGGATAGGGCGGTGTCGCCGAACTTGTCTCGGACGGCATCGATCGCGACGGAGAGGTCGCGACGGTCGCTCGATTGGGCTCCGCGGTCGTCGACTTCGCAGAACAGGTCGGTCTGGATGCCGCCTTGGTGGTCGAAGTCGCTCATACCGATGCCTGCTAAGCGAACATGCATGCCTTCCTGCCAGATGTTGTCGAGTAGCTCGAGCGCCACGGCCACGAAGATGTTCTCATCGTCGGTCGGATGAGGCAGCCGGCGCTGTGCCGTACGCCCGCTTCCATACGAATACTTGAGCCTGAGCGTTACCGTGCCGCCCGTCAGTCCCTGACGGCGCAGGCGGCGTCCAACCGACTCACCCAGCAGCGCAATCGCCGCTTCGATGTCCCCGCGCTCAGTCAAATCTTTCGCAAAGGTGCGTTCATTGCTGACCGACTTGACCTCGCGCCCTTCATCGAGACTCGTGACTTCGGAGATTTCGAGTCCCAGCGCACGCTGGCGCATGCGTTCGCCGTTGACGCCAAAAATAGAGGCCAAGGTGGATTCCGGTGCACGTGATAGCTCGCCGAGCGTGTAGATGCGCATGCGGCGCAGTCGCTCCTCGGCCGAGCGCCCGATGCCGCTCATGGCAGATACCGGCAGCGCGGCCAAAAAGCGCTGCTCGGTTCCGGGGCGCACGATGGTCAGCCCAAACGGCTTATCCCGCTCGCTTGCGATCTTTGCGACCGTCTTGTTGCAGCCTACGCCAATGGAGCACGTCACTCCCAGCGCTGCCACGCGGTCGCTTATACGCCGTGCAACCAGCAGCGGGTCCTCGGGCGCAAAGCGACCCGGTGTGATATCGATAAAGGCTTCGTCGATCGATACGCGCTCAACGCGCGGCGTCTCCTCGGCAAGAATCGCCATGACCTGCGCGCTCACCTCGCGATAGCGATCAAAGTGCCCGTGCGTCCAAATGGCTTGCGGGCACAAGCGCCGTGCCTCGGCTGAGGGCATGGCGGAGTGCACGCCAAAGCGACGTGCCTCGTAAGAACAGGTGGACACAACGCCGCGGGAATCGGCGTCTCCGCCCACGATGAGCGGCTTTCCGCGCCATTCGGGATGATCGAGCATCTCCACGCTCGCAAAAAACGCATCGAGGTCCATCAGGCCCACCGCCGGACCCGTCCAGGGAGGCGGCGTGACGCCCATGGCATCCTCATAACCGTATGTATGTTCGCGTCTTTCCATGTCATGAGTATACCGCGCAGCTCATGTGGGGTGCGTGTATGTGCTTGCAAATCGCGAATTCTTGTCTAAGATATGGATTTGCCTTCGACTACACCGAAGAAGTTGGTCTCACGGACTTCACCTGCCCGCGTCGATGGCGTATTATGTTCAACTGTTTGTTTGTAGTTGCAGCCTAAAGCTGCTTGGTTGGAGGAGTTTCCTTTGGCAGTCAAGATTCGCCTTGCTCGTCACGGCGCTAAGAAGCGTCCGTACTACCGTGTCGTCGTCGCCGATTCCCGCGCCCCGCGTGACGGTCGTATCATCGAGGAGGTTGGCCGCTACAACCCGATGACCGCCCCCAAGACCATCAACCTCGACCTCGAGAAGATCGCCGACTGGCAGTCCAAGGGCGCTCAGCTCACCGACGCCGTCGCCGCTCTGGTCAAGGCCGCCAACGAGGGCGAGAAGACCGAGACCGTCGTCAAGAAGTCCAAGAAGCAGCTCGCCAAAGAGGCCGAGGCCGCTAAGGCTGCCGCTGAGGCCGCTGAGGGCGCCGAGGAGTAAATCGTGCCTGAGGTTGACGCTGCACAGCTCGAGGGTGAGGCAATGCTCTCAGATCGCATCGCCGATCTCGTCGAATATCTCGTTGTTCAGATCGTCGACGACCCGGATTCCGTGAGCCTTGAGGTCATCGATGGTGACGACGCCTCTACGATCGAGGTTTCGGTCGCCGAGGATGACGTCGCTAAGGTCATCGGCCGTCGTGGCCGTACCATCAAGGCCATTCGCACGCTCGCCCGTGCACTGGCCGCTCGCCTCGACACTGCTGTCGAGGTAGAGGTTCTGGGCTAGGACCTTGAGGTTCCAGTACAAAAACATCGCCCGTGTGGTCAAGCCGCACGGAAGGAAGGGGGAGGTCCTCGCGCAGCCGCTGCGGGGGCTTCCTTCTGTATTAGAGCCGGGTATGCGCGTCGCCCTGACGCCGCCGGCGCTCAAGCGCGACCGCTTTTGCACGGTCGTGTCCGTCACCGATACGGGCGATGGCGATCTGGTCTCGTTTGAGGGCATTGACGACTTGACGGCCGCCGAGGGCATCACGGGATGCTATGTGTTGGCAAATCGTGACGATTTTGAGCTCGATTCACTCGACGCCGCCTATTCCGACCTGATGGGTCGCGAGGTGGTCGACGAGCGCTTCGGTTCACTCGGTACGATCGTCGAGATCATGTCGACGCCCGCTAACGATGTTTGGGTTGTCGAGGGCGATCGGTACGGCGAGGTACTGATTCCCGTGATCGAGCAGGTTGTGCTCGATCTTCCCGACACAGGAACAATTTCCGTCCACGTTATGGACGGCCTGATCGATATGGACAAGTAGGGAGGACAACATGCTGATTGAGACCCTTTCGGTCTTTCCCGAGATGTTTGAGCCCGTCATGTCCACATCGATTTTGGGCCGCGCCCGCAAGGCCGGCCTTTTTGATTTTAAGGCGTATAACCTGCGCGACTGGACGCACGACCGCCATCGTACCGTCGATGACGAGCCGTACGGCGGCGGGCAGGGCATGCTCATGAAGGTCGAGCCTATCGCCGAGGCCATCGAGGCCATTAGCGCGGAGGGCCCCAAGCCGACGGTGGTGTTCTTCACCCCGTGCGGCGAGCCTTTTACGCAGCATGTGGCCGAGCGCCTGCTCAAAAGCGAGCGCCTGCTGTTTGTGTGCAGCCGTTACGAAGGTGTCGACGAGCGTGCCTATGCGTATGCCGACGAGCGCCTGTCGATCGGCGATTACGTGCTCACGGGCGGCGAGCTTCCCGCTATGGTCGTTGCCGATGCCGTCGTACGCCTGATCCCCGGCGCCCTTGGTGATGAGATGAGCAACGTCGACGAGTCGTTCTCGACCGCCGAGGACGGAGGCCTGCTCGAGTACGCGCAGTACACCCGTCCCGCCGAGTTCAACGGCGAGGGCGTGCCTCCGGTGCTTGTGAGCGGCGATCACGCCAAGGTCGATGCCTGGCGTCGCAAGAACGCCATCGAGCGCACCTGCCGCTGGCGTCCGGACTTGATCGAGACGGCGCGGCTCACGCCCGAGGAGCGCGCTTACGCGCAGGTGATCCTTGACGCTTCGTATTCGCAGAGCGAGGAGTGAGTATGGTTCCTACGCAACATTCCGCGTTGAGGGGCGCTTTTGAGTGGATCGCGGTCATCGCGATCGCACTGGTCGCCACCTTCTTGATTCGCTCGTTTGTGGTCGAGCCCTTTGTAGTGCCCACCGGTTCCATGGAGGACACGATCGAGATCGGCGATCAGATTCTGGCGCAGAAGGTGACGCTCGAACTCGGACAGCCCGTCAAACAGGGCGATATCGTGGTGTTTCACAACCCCGATGCCACATCCGAGCATGACGTGCTGGTAAAGCGCGTCATCGCCACGGCCGGCCAGACGGTCGACCTTCAGGACGGCAAGGTCGTCGTTGACGGCCAGGCGCTCGACGAGGACTATACGACGGGCATGAGCTGGCCGCTTTCGGTCCAAGCGCCTGGCGCCCAGGTGAGTTATCCCTACACCGTTCCCGACGGGTGCGTGTGGGTGATGGGCGACAACCGCGAAAACTCTGCCGACTCGCGCTACTTTGGTCCCGTCGATCGCTCTGATTTGATCGCTGTGGCGCTTGTGCGCTACTGGCCGCTCAACCGCATCGGCGCTATCGACTAAAAACCGCTATAGTACAGTACCTAACCGTGTAATCGTTTCGACGAGGGGATATTAGAGGCATGAACGCTTCATCGCTTTCCTTCCAAGACATCATCCTGCGCCTCCAGCAGTACTGGGGCGAGCAGGGCTGCGTCATTATGCAGCCCTATGACTCCGAGGTCGGTGCCGGTACCTTCCATACCGCGACCACGCTGCGCTCGCTCGGTCCCGCCGAGTGGCGCACCTGCTATGCGCAGCCTTGCCGCCGTCCCGCCGACGGCCGCTACGGCGAGAACCCTAACCGCATGCAGCACTACTATCAGTTCCAGGTGCTCATCAAGCCGTCGCCGGTCAACGCCCAGGAGCTCTACCTGGGTTCGCTGGCCGCCATTGGCCTGGACCCCAACGACCATGACGTCCGCTTTGTCGAGGACGACTGGGAGAGCCCGACCCTGGGCGCCTGGGGCCTTGGCTGGGAGGTCTGGCTCAACGGCATGGAGGTCACGCAGTTTACGTACTTCCAGCAGGTGGGCGGTATCGAGGTCGACCCCGTGCCCGTCGAGATTACCTATGGCCTGGAGCGTATCGCCATGTACGCCCAGGGCGTCAACTCGGTCTACGATCTGGTGTGGAGCTACCTGCCCGATGGCACGCCCATGACCTACGGCGACGTGTTCCTCGAGAACGAGCGCGAGTTCAGTGCCTATAACTTTGAGGTCGCCAACGTCGAGATGATGCGTCAGAAGTTTGACGACTACGAGGCCGAGTGCCATTCCTGCCTGGAGCGCAAACTGCCGCTACCGGCGTACGACTGCGTCATGAAGTGCAGCCATGCCTTCAACCTGCTCGATGCCCGTGGCGCCCTGTCCGCGGTCGAGCGTGCCAACTACATCCTGCGCGTCCGCGCCGTCGCCAAGGCGTGCTGCGAGGCCTACATGGCCGAGGTCGCCGGAGTCAACGAGAATGCCGACCAGGAAGGCGAGGTGGCGTAAGCCATGGCAGACGCTAAGGATTTCCTGTTTGAGATCGGTACGGAGGAAATGCCCTCCGCACCGCTGAACAATGCTGTCAAGCAGCTTGGCACCATGATCGCCAAGGGCCTCGACGAGGCCGGTCTGGCCCATGGCGAGGTCCGCGTGATCTCGAGTCCGCGTCGTCTGGCTGCGCTCGTGGCCAACGTCGCCACTGCGACCGATGAGGTTCACGAGGTCAAGCGCGGCCCCGCGGCAAACATTGCCTTTGATGCCGACGGCAACGCCACCAAGGCCGCACAGGGCTTCGCCCGTAAGTTCGGTGTGGCTGCCGAGGACTTGGTCCGTCGTGAGGACACCGACGGCCGCGAGTATGTGTTCGCCGAGAAGAACATTCCCTCCGCACCGGCTACCCCGATCCTGACGGCCCTGTGCGAGAAGACTATCGCCGGCCTGCAGTGGCCCAACTACCGCAGCCAGCGCTGGGGGCACGAGCACGCGACGTTCGTGCGTCCGGTCCGCTGGATTTGCTGCCTTCTGGGCGAGGATATTGTGCCTGTGTCGTTTGCCGACGTGACGAGCGGCAACACCACGCGTGGCCATCGCGTGCTTGGCCCCGGTGACCATGTTGTCGCTAGCCCCGCCGTCTACGAGCAGGTGCTCGAGGACGCCGGCGTGCTTTCTGCCGAGCGTCGTCGTGAGGCCATCCTTGCCGGTATCGCCGAGGTCGAGGCCGCTCGCCCCGGCTGCCATGTCGACACGCCCAAGAAGGTCTTTGAGGAGGTCATTAACCTCTGCGAGTGGCCGACGGTGCTCGTCGGTACCTTCGACGAGGAGTTCCTCAAGGTCCCGCACGAGATCATCTGCGAGTCCATGCTCACCAACCAGCGCTACTTCCCGATCTATGACGGCGAGGGCAAGCTTACGCGTGAGTTCGTGGTCGTCTCCAACAGCAAGCCCGAGAACGCCGAGCGTGTGATCGACGGCAACGAGCGCGTCGTGCGCGCCCGCCTGGACGACGCCAAGTTCTTCTACGAGGAGGACCTGAAGATCTCCCTCGACGAGTTCCGCGAGCGTCTGGCCAAGGTCGCCTTCCAGGAGAAGCTCGGCAGCGTGCTCGCCAAGTCCGAGCGTGTTGAGCAGCTCGCGCTCGCCATTGCCCGTGAGGCCCATCTGGGCGCCCACCTGGCCGCCGACGCCGCTCGCGCCGCTCACCTGTGCAAGGCCGACCTGGTGTCCAACGCCGTCGTCGAGTTCACGAGCCAACAGGGCGTGATGGGCGGTTATTACGCGACCGCGATGGGGGAGAACGACGAGGTTGCCCACGCCATTCGCGATCATTATCGTCCCCGCTTTGCCGGCGACGAGCTGCCCGAGGGCACCGCTGGCTGCATCGTGGCCTGCGCCGACAAGCTCGATACCATCGCCGGTATCTTTGCCATCGGCGAGCCCCCGACTGGCTCCTCCGATCCCTACGCGCTGCGTCGTGCCGCTATCGGTATCATCAACATCCTGCGCGACCGTCTGCCGATCGATCCCACGTCGCTCATCGACTTTGCGCTCGAGCTCTATAGCGAGCAGGGCATTGAGTTCGACGCCGCCGAGGTCGCGCAGCAGGTTCGTGACTTCTTCCATGGCCGCCTGGTGAGCATGGCCCGCGACGAAAAGATCCCGGCCGATACCGTTGCCGCTGTCTCCGCGGTGCACATTATCGCCCCGTCCGTCTTCTTCGCCCGCTGCGCCGCCCTCGACGAGGCCCGCAAAAACGACGCTGAGACGTTCGACAACCTGGCTACCGCCTATGCCCGTGCCGCGCATATCTCGAAGCCCGAGCTGGGTGCGGAGTACGACCGCGCCCTGATGGGCGAGGCCGAACTCGCGCTCGCCGACGCCTCCGAGGCTGCTCAGACCGCTGTCGATGCCGCCCTTGCTGCCGAGGACTACCCGGCCGCATTTGCTGCCCTCGCCGCCCTGCGTGCCCCCATCGACCGCTTCTTCGACGAGGTCATGGTCATGGACAAGGACGAGCAGCTTCGCGATAATCGCCTTAAGCTGCTCAACCGCTTCGAGGCCGTTTTCTCCGGCATCGCCAACATCGGTGAGCTTGCCCGCAAAAAGTAAGCCAGCCTGCGCATAAGCGCAAAAGGAGCCCCGCATGGATTGCCCGGTCACCGCTCGTCCCACCGTTATCGTTATCTCCGATTCGCTCGGCGATACCGCTTGTGAGGTGGTGCTTGCGGCGTCCGGGCAATTTGATGAAGGGGCTTTTCGTCTCTTGCGCCTGCCCAAGGTGACCTCGGTGGAGCAGGTCAAGTCATTTGTGGGGCCGCGCGTCGATGCCGACCATCGCGATGTCGCCGTGTTCCATACCATTGTCGATCCGGCGCTTCGCGCCCGCGTGCTCGATTACCTGGGTATGCTGCATATCCGTTCGGTCGACCTGATCGGCCCGACGCTTGCCGTGCTGTCGTCGCTCATCGGTATGCCGCCCAAGTGCGTTGCGGGCGTGATTCACAAGACCGATGACCGCTATTTCCATCGTATCGAGGCCATGGAGTATTTCGTTGAGCACGATGACGGTCGTGGTTGCGACGATCTGTCGGGTGCCGATATCGTGCTGCTGGGTGTGTCGCGTACATCCAAGACGCCGCTGTCGATGTATTTAGCCTATCAGGGCTACAAGGTCGCCAATGTCCCACTGGCGCATGGCATGGAGCCGCCCAAGTCGATTTACGAGGTTGACCCGATGCGCCTGTTCGGCTTGATTTCGACCGTCGATGTGATTTCCGAGATTCGCGATAGCCGCTTGGGCGACGACTACGCCCGCGCCGTCGCAGGCTCCTATGCCGAGCCCGAGAGCGTGCGTAGTGAGCTTGCGGAAGCCCGCGCGCTCATGAAACGCCTGGGCTGCTTTGTAGTGCGTACCGACGGCAAAGCCATCGAGGAAAGCGCTGCCGAGATCATTGCTCATCTCGAAGAGATTCAAGAGGCAAGAGCCCGCCGTGCCGCCCGCCGCGCTCAACAGCAGTAGTCCTTTCTGTGACGATTTTTCTGGGACGGGGATTAAAAAATCATTAGGTACTCAATGATTTTTTAAGGCTCTGTTAGACCAGGATTGACATTCCGC